>NZ_JBHWVJ010000003.1:0-133758 GCF_042736725.1 Streptomyces sp. NPDC060028
ATGATCACCACCCTGCCATGTCGCGGCGCGTGCCTGCCCGCGGATTCCGGGCCGGGCCCGCGCGGGGCCCCCCCCCCCCGCCCGGGGGGGGGGGGCCCCGGGGTCCTCCCCCCCCCCCCCCGCCGTCAGGGGGCCGCCGTCACGGCGTCCTCAGGAGCCGGCCATGGCCTTCTTCAGCCCGGCCGCCGCATTGCGGAAGACCGGCAGCAAGTCGAGATCCTTGTCCGGGTAGTTGACGATCTCGACCTGCTTGGCACCCGAGTCGGGCAGCACGGTCCCGGTCGACATGTGGGCGTTGTCCAGGACGAGCGCCGGCTTCTTCGCGGACAGATCCGCCAGCTGCGCCGGGGTGACCGCCTCGGGGCCGTACGTACCGACCGTGGTGGCGCCGGCCAGCTTCGCGGACCAGGCGGTGAAGACCTGGCTGACGACCGCCGGGCTGCGGCCGCCGGGCCAGCCGGCGCGCACGTCCTGCGAGAGCCTGGCGTACTCGGTGTCGAAGGAGGCCGTCCAGCTCGCGGCGGCCTCGCCGGTGCCGAACAGCGCGGCCAGCCGGGCCACTTCGGCCCTGACCTTGTCGGGATCGTTGTCGAGGTTCACCTCGACCAGCTCCGCCTTGGACCCGGCCGCCTGCTTGATCTTCGCCGCGTAGGGCTCGAAGGGCGCGTACAGCACGA
Source organism: Streptomyces sp. NPDC060028 (assembly GCF_042736725.1). Classification (NCBI taxonomy): domain Bacteria; kingdom Bacillati; phylum Actinomycetota; class Actinomycetes; order Kitasatosporales; family Streptomycetaceae; genus Streptomyces; species Streptomyces sp. NPDC060028. The sequence goes on from NZ_JBHWVJ010000003.1 coordinate 678, forward strand.
AGTCGGCCTTGGCGACGGCGGCGAGGTCGGAGGGCTTGGGATCGTAGTCCGGCGCGTGGTGCACGGACTGGGGCACGATCACCTTGACCTCCTCGGCCCCGGCGGCCTTCGCGAAGGCGCCCTCCCAGCTGGTGGTGACGACCACCTCCGGCTTCTTTCCGCCCTTCGCCGCCGCCGCTGTCGCCGGGGCCTTGCCGTCGCCGTCACCCCCGTCGCTGCCGCAGCCGGTGACCAGGGCGAGGGCCATGGCCGCGCTCAGTGCGAGGAGGGAAGCGAATCGGACGCGGGTACGCGCCATGAGCTGATTCTCCGTTCGGGGAGGAGATGGACCACGAGGACGACCGCCCCCGCGGTGAGGACCAGGACGGGCCCGGGAGGCCAGTCCAGCCAGAGAGCGGTGAGGAAGCCGGCGAGGTTCACGGCCACGCCGATGCCGACGGCCCACCCGGTGATCGACCGCAGCGACGTGCCCAACCGGCGTGCGGCCAGGGCCGGCAGCAGGGTCAGCGCGTCCACCAGCAGGGCGCCGGTCAGCTTGATCGCCCCGGCGACGGCCACCGCGACGAGCACCAGCAGCACCGCCGTCAGCGCCTGGACCGGTACGCCCGAACACTGCGCGAGCTCCCGGTCGTACAGCAGCAGCGCCACCTCGCGCCGCCGCCACCAGAACAGGGCCGGTACGAGGACGGCGAGAGTCCCGAGCACCACCAGGTCGGCGGTGCCCACCGACAGGATCGAACCCCACAACAGCGCGAACGCGCCGGAGGCGTTGACCCCGGACACGGCGAGCAACAGCAGCGCGGCGGCGATGGCCAGGCTCATCAGCAGACCCATCGCGCCGGAGAGTCCGTCCGGGGTCCGGGCGAGCGGCGCCACCCCCGCCCCGGCCAGGGCGCAGGCCACCAGCGCGCACAGCATCGGGTCCAGACCGGTCAGCAGGCCGACGGCGATGCCCAGCAGCGCGACGTGCATCATCGCGAAGCGCACCGGCATGATGTCGAGACCGACGATGACCACACCGATCACCGGCAGCCCGATCGCCGCCAACAGCAAGGCGACAGCGGCCCGTTGTACAGGAAGCAGTCGCAGCAGCTCGCCCACGTCGGCGGTGGCCAGGGTGCTCACCGGACCTCCCGCAGCCGGCCGGCGGCCATCTCCAGTACCCGGTCGCAGCGTTCGGCCAGCGCGCGGTCGTGGGTGACGACGACGAGCGTCACGGGCAGCGAGGCCAGTACGTCGGCGGCCTCCTCCTGACCGTCGAAGTCGAGTGCCGCGGTGGGCTCGTCGGCCAGCAGCACCTCGGCCCCGGCGGCCACGCAGCCGATCGCCCGGGCCAGGTACATCCGCTGCAACTGGCCGCCCGACAGCGTGTGCAGGGGGCGCCCGGTCAGCCGGCCCACCCCCAGCCGGTCCGCGGCCTCGGCGGCCTGCGCCGGCGCGGCTCCGGACGCCAGCAGCTCTTCCCCGAGCAGCGGGAACCGGCCGGCCGCGGGCTTCTGCGGAATCCAGGCGCAGGCGCGCCGCCGCCAGGCCCAGTCGGCCGCCGAACCGGTACCGCGGCCGCCGACCAGGATCGTGCCGCTCGCCTGCCGGTGCAGCCCGAGCACGGCGCGCAGCAGGGTGGTCTTGCCCGAACCGTTGGTCCCGGTCAGCGCGACGCGCTCACCCGCGGCGATCTCCAGGTCCACGCCGGCGACGGCCTCGACCCGCCCGTGGCGGCAGCCCACCCCCCGCATCCGAATGTCCAGCCCGCCCATCCCACGCCCTTCCGCACTCCGTGGCCCGCTGTCCGCACGGGGTAGGAGTCGCACGGCGGGCGCTGCGGGTTCCGGAGCGCGGAGCCTTTTCCGCTCAGGCCATCCAGAAGAAGACGGCCGTCATCCGCTTGTCCTCCAGGGTGTGGCCCCAGTACGCGGTGGCGGTGTGGATCAGGTTGGCGGAGTAGAGCAGCAGCCGGTTGGCCCGGTGCGGGACCCGGACGTCCTCGACGAAGGAATCCGGAGCCACGAAGCGGGTGCCCAGCGCGTCGACCAGGTTGTTGTGCGGGGCGGCCACCTGGTTCCCGCCCAGGGAGCCGCCCGGCAGGCTCTGGCGGTAGAAGCTGGTCCCGCAGTCCTTCGGCACCTTGGGGTTGAGGTAGAGCACCGCCGCGTAGCGGCAGAGCGTACGGGAATCGGTGTGGGGCCGCGGCTCGCACTCGCCCTCGCCGACGACCTGCACGCAGTTGTGGTTGAAGGTGCCGCCGCCGGTGGGCTGTTGGGCCCAGATCCGCGGCGCGCCGGTCGCCTTGCGCACCAGCCGCTCCACGTGCGCCAGTTCGCCGGGCTCCAGCGCCGGCATCGAGCGCAGGCCCGGCCAGGCCTCGGGCTTGTGAGGGTAGCCCTCGGTCCAGTCGTCCCGGGCGAGCAGCCGCTCCCGTACGGCCTCCGGGTCCGGAAGTACGTTGTCCAGTTCCCAGTAGTCACGCCCGCGGGTCGGCTTGCGGTAGGGCAGGACCGGCAGGGGCGGAGGTCGTAGAGGCATGGCAGGGAAGCTAGTTGACCATGCGCGGGCCACTCGCCACCGAACCGGTCAACGTTGCGTCAAGGGTTCACCATGGGCCGCGGTCGTGGTCACCGTTTCGGTCACGGCACTAACGCTCGGGCAGGCTCTCGCCCTGGGCGACCTCGATGCCCGCGTGCAGATCGTGCGCGGCGTGCACGGTCGCGCCGACCGACAGCGCGAGGCACGCCAGGTAGGCGGCCGTGACCAGGTGCGGGATCCGCGGCCGGGCCGGGGCCGCGTCGGAGTGCTGCTGCAGCAGGGCGGCCACCCGGCGGGGGACCGGTCCGGCCGTAGCGGCCAGGGCCAGGCCGGGGCGGCTCGTCGTACGGGAGGCCAGGGCGGCCTTGCCGATCGCCCGGGCGGTCAGGCGGCGGTCGCCGACCGCGTCGGCGGCGGACTCGTCGGCGCAGCGCTCCAGCGCGTACGCCAGCGGCTCGCGCAGGGCGTGCAGCGCGGGATGGCACAGGGCGGCCAGCTCCACCGCGGCCACGAAGACGTGGTGGTGCTCGCGCAGGTGGGCGCGCTCGTGCGCGAGCAGGGCCGCGCGCTCGTCGGGCGCCAGGGTGCGCAGCATCCCGGTGGTCACCACGATCCGGCCGGGCCGGCCGGGCAGCGCGTAGGCGTCGGGGCAGTCGTCCCGCAGGACGACGAGCTCCCCGTCGGCGCGGGCCGCCAGCCGCCTGGAGCGGCGCAACTGGGCCAGCCGCGCGTGCACGGCGCGCACCAGCACGGCGGTGCGCCAGGCCAGGACCGCGGCGGCCACGACGGCCACGGCGATCATCGCGGCGGCCGAACCCGTGGCGAGCGGGGTGAGCAGCTCCCCGAGGGCGGCGACGACGTGCAGGTGCGTGGCGCCGGGCACGACGAGCAGGGCGAGCGAGGTGATGCTGCCCGCCGCGAGACCGACCGCGGAACCGGCCAGCAGCCAGGCCGCCCGGCGGGGCGGCAGGTGGGCGGCGAGCCGGCGGGCCGCGGGGCCGGCGAGGAAGGGGACGAGGAGCGGCAGCCACACCATGTAGTTCACGAGGCGTCCCCCTCCAGCAAGGCCCGCAGCAGCTGCTCGTCCTCGTCGCTCAGCCGGGACACGAAACGGGTCAGCACGGCGCCCCGGTCCTCGGTCTTCTCCAGCTCGGCGTACATCCGCCGTGCGGTGAGGCCGGAGGCGTCCTCGGTCGGCAGGTACGCGAAGCCGCGGCCCGACCGTATGCGGTCGACGCTGCGCTTCTCGTACAGCCGGGTCAGGATCGTCGTCACGGTCGTCCGGGCGAGGGAACCACCCAGGGCGTCCTGCATCTGCACCGGGGTCAAGGGTGTGTCGGCAGCCCACAGGGCGGCGAGGACCGCGGCCTCCAGTTCGCCGGCGGGCCGGCGCTCCGCATTCGTGTCGCCCATGGGTCGAGGCCCCTCCGCACATCTGCGCCGACTGTCGTGGCCGCCCAGCCTAGTGCGGTCACAGCACCAGGTGAGAGGCGGCCGAAGGCCCAGGGCGCCCGGACCGACCGTCAGGCGTCCGCCGCACCCCGCTCGCCGAGGAGGCCGGGCCGACGGAGGATGGGGAACTGTGATGACGGTACTGGTGGTCGGCCTCCCGGAGGGCGAGGAGCTGGAGCGGCTGCGGTCGCGGATCCAGAGCAACCCGCACTTCCGGGTCATCTCCCACGCCGCCGAACCCGCCGTCGCCCTCGCGCACGCCCGGGTCCTGCTCCCCGACGTCACCGTCCTGGCCGTACCCGGCGCCCTCGACACGGATCCCGGCGCGCTCGGCGTCTTCCGCGGGGTGCGCGCCCTGGACCCACCGAGCGGCGTGGTCCTGCGTACGACGGCCACCACGGCGCCCGCGGACCTGGCCCGGCTGGCCGAAGACGGAGCCGTCCACATCGTCCGCGACGGCGACGGCGACGGCCTCATGCACGCCCTGCGGACGATCGGCCTGGCCAGGGACAGCTGCGACCCGGACGACGTGCCCTGACCCCGCCGTCCGGCGCCGCACCGCGCCCCCCTCGTCACCCGCGACCCCGGCGGCCCTCGGCGGTCGGCCGCTGGTGGGCCGGGCTGCCCCCGGCCGCGGGCGCCGCCGTCATGGCCGCCGGGATCATCTCGATGGGCCTGCACCTGATCGGCCGCGACGGGCTCTCGCTCGCGGCGCTGGCCGGCGCCGGGGCGCTGTGGATCCTGCTCGCCGCCGACTTCGGCTACCGGCTGATCGGCGACCGCGGCCGGTTCCGGGCCGAGGCCGACACCCCGGCCGCCCTCACCGCCGTCGCCGCCACGACCGTGCTCGGCGCCCGGCTCTCCCTGCTCGGCCGGCAGCCGGCCGCCGCCGCGCTGCTCGTGCTCGCCGCCGCGCTCTGGCCCGGACTGCTGCTCCGCGTCCTGCGGCACTGGCGGCGGCGGATGCCCGGCGTGGTCTTCCTCGTCTGCGTGGCCACCCAGGGACTCGCCGTCCTGGCGGCCGTGCTGGCCACGGCCACCGGCCGCGAATGGCTGGCCTGGGCGGCGCTGGCCGCCTTCGTCCTCGGGCTGCTGCTGTACGCCGAGGCCCTCGTACGCTTCGACTTCCGCGAGGTGCTGACCGGCGCGGGAGACCACTGGGTGGCGGGCGGGGCCCTGTCCATCTGCGCCCTCGCCGGATCCAAGCTCGTCGCGTCACCCGTATGGGCGGGTACGGCGCACACGGCGCTGCGTACCGCCACCCTGGTGCTGCTCGGCCTCGCCCTCGCCTGGTACGCGGCCCTGCTCGGCGCCGAGGTGCTGCGGCCCCGCCCGGGCTACGACATCCGGCGCTGGGCCACCGTCTTCCCGCTCGGCATGACCGCCACCGCCTGCCTCTCCGCCGCCGGTCCCACCGGAGTCGGCTGGCTGCGGCCGCTGGGCGAGGTGCTGCTGTGGATCGCCGTCGCCGCGTGGCTGCTGACCTTCACCGCCCTCTTCGTGGCCGGGCGGCGCGGTACGCCGTGAGCGCGACCCAGGCCAACAGGACCACCGCCGCCGCGAGCGCCCAACGCGAACCGTGGCGCAACGTCAGCAGGCCGCCGGCCAGCGCCCCCAGCAGCAGCGCCCCGACCGACACGATCCGGCGTACCGAGGCCGGCCCCCACGGATCGGCGGCCAGGGCGGTCAGCGTCCGGGTGAGGACCGTGGTGGTCAGGTCGGGGACGGCGAGCCGGTGCACCACGGCGTTCTGCAGGCCCATGCCGAGGGCGAGCAGACCGATGACCGCCAGCCGTCCGGCGCCGCCCGCCGTCAGGGCGAGCGCGCCGCTGACCAGTACGGCCTGCACCGCCATCAGCGGCTCGAACATCCGGGCCGCCTCCGTCGCGCGGCGCAGCCGCCCGGCGGCCATCGCCCCCAGCGAGAAGGCGGAGAGCGCCAAGAGTGAGGCCGCGGCGGACAGTTGGCGGTCCCCGGCGAGCGCGAAGCCGAGGAAGACGACATTGCCCGTCATGTTGGCGACGAAGACGTGGTCGAGCCCGAGATAACTCACGGCGTCGACCAAGCCGCTGACGAAGGTGAGCACGACCAGCAGCGGCGGCAGCACCCCGTACGGCTGCGTCGCGCCGCCGGGCCCCGGCGGGAAGAGCCGCGCGGCCAGTGGCCGCAGCAGGCCGCGCCGTGCGGTGGACGTCATGCGGACCGTACTACCACGGGGGAGCGCATCCCCACGGCCGCGCGGACGGGCGCGCGCGGTGTCGCGGGGGTAGGGTCCCCGCATGGCCTACACCTTCCAGCTGACGATCGACTCCGCCGACCCGCACCCCCTCGCCGACTGGTGGGCCGAGGCCCTCGGCTGGGAAGTGGAGCCCACCGACGAGGAGTTCATCCGCGGCCTGATCGCCGCGGGCCAAGCGAGCGAGGACGACACCACCACCCACCACGGCGTGCTGGTCTGGAAGGTCGGCGCCGCGATCCGCCACCCGCAGGGCCTGGAGCGGGCGCCCCGCATCCTCTTCCAGCTGGTTCCGGAGCCCAAGTCCGTCAAGAACCGCCTCCACTTGGACGTCCGTACCGGGGACGACGACCCCGGGGCGGTCGTCGAGCGGCTGCTCGCCAAGGGCGCCAAACACCTCCACGAGGGCCGCCAGGGCCCCTTCGCCTGGACCACCCTCGCCGACCCCGAGGGCAATGAACTCTGCGTCTCCCACTGACCGGCGCCGGCGCCGGCGCCGCATAGTGTGGCCGGGTGAACGTCATCCTCTTCGGCGCGACCGGAATGATCGGCCGGGGCGTCCTGCGCGAGTGCCTGCGTGACGACACCGTCGAACGCGTCCTCGCGGTCGGGCGCACCCCGCTCGCCGTCAGCCACCCCAAACTGCGCGAGCTGGTCCAAGACGACGTGTCCGACCTCTCGGCACCGGACCTGGCCTCGTACGACGCCTGCTTCTTCTGCCTCGGCGTCTCCTCCGTCGGCATGAAGGAGGATGCCTACCGGCGCGTCACCCACGACCTGACGCTCGCCGTCGCCCGCCCCCTCGCCGCCGCCAACCCGCACCTGACCTTCGCCTACGTCTCCGGCGAGGGCACCGACAGCACCGAGCGCGGCCGTTCCATGTGGGCCCGGGTCAAGGGCCGGACGGAGAACGACCTGCTGAAGCTGGACTTCCAGGCCTACATGTTCCGCCCCGGCATCGTGCAGCCCGCCCGCGGCATGCCCTCCAAGACCCGGCTCTACCGCGCCCTCTACGCGGTGACCGCGCCCCTCGTCCCGGTGCTGCGCCGCGTCGCCCCGAACCTCGTCACCACCACCGAGGCCCTGGGCCGCGCCATGATCGCCGTCGCCGGGCCGGGCCCGCGCGGGGAGCAGCGCGTCCTGCGCCCGCAGGACATCAACCGGCTGGCCGCGCCCCGTCCCGACCAGCGGTAATTCGGTTTCGAACCGTCCCTCCCGCCGTTGAGAATGAGGCATCTCAAACCGGGAGGGACCCCATGAGCCAGGAGCGCCTGACTCTGCACGACCTGATGCCCGCGCAGGCGCTGGCCGAGGCGATCGACGCCGGACACGTGACCCGCAAGTCGCACCCCGAGCTGCCGCTGTCCATCTACACGTACACGCGGACGGCCCAGTACGAGCGCGTCTGGAACGAGGTCACCACCCGCTGCCGCGGTCTCGTCGCCGACGACACCACCGGAGCCGTGATCGCCCTGCCGCTGCCGAAGTTCTTCAACGTCGGCGAGCACGCGTCCGGTCAGCCCTACGCGCCCGCCCTGCCGGACGAGCCGTTCGAGGTGTACGACAAGGTCGACGGCAGCCTCGGCGTGGTCTTCCACTACGCGGGCCGGTGGCGCGTCGCCTCCAAAGGCTCCTTCATCAGCGCGCAGGCCACCTGGGCGCAGCGCCGCCTCGACGGACGCGACACCTCCGCCCTGGTCCCCGGCACCACGTACCTCGCGGAGATCCTGTACCCGCAGAACCGCATCGTCGTCGACTACGGCGACCGCCGCGACCTCGTCCTGCTCGCCGCCTTCGGCGCCGACGGCACCGAGGTCGTCCTCGCCGAGGCCGCGGCCCACTGGCGGGGGATCGGCTCCGTCGTCACCGTGTGGCCCGCCATGCCCATCGCCGAGCTGATCGCGCTGGCCGAGTCCAACACCCTGCCCGACGGCGGGAACGTCACCGGCATCGACGCCGAGGGCTTCGTGCTGCGGTTCGCCTCCGGTGTGCGCGCGAAGGCCAAGCTGTCCGAGTACGTACGCCTGCACCGGGTGCTCACCGCCGTCACCGAGCGGGACATCTGGCGCAGCCACGGCATCCAGCGGTTCGCCGGCCTGCCCGCCAAGCAGCTGGCCCAGGGTCTGAACTGCACCGTGGCCGAGCTCGAGGCCTCGGGCGGCAAGCCGCTCGACGCCCTGCTGGAGCAGGTGCCCGACGAGTTCGACACCTGGGTCCGCTCGGTCATCGAACGGCTCGAGGACGAGGCCGCGCGGCGCGAGCGCGCCATCGACGAGGCGTACGCCGAGATAGCCCACCTGGCCGGCGACCGGGGCGCGTTCGCGCGGGCCGCGAAGGGACTGCCCGACGCCCGGATCCGCGCCGCGCTGTTCCAGCGCCTGGACAACCGGCCGACCGAGCTCTTCGTATGGCGGCAGGTACGACCCGAAACATCCGACCCTTTCACCACCGATGAGGAGAACTGACCCGTGTCCGAAGCCCCCGTAACCCCCGTACTCCCCGTGGTACACGTCATGACGGGGTTGCCGGCCTCCGGGAAGACGACCGCCGCGCGCGCCCTGCAGACCGAGGCCGCCGGCCGCATGCGCCGCGTCAACCTCGACGACCTGCGGGTCATGCTCGACGTGCCGGACCCCGAGCGCGGGCGGTCCTACCGGCACGAGCAGACCGTGCTGGAGATCCAGGACGAGGCGGTGCGCGCGGCCGTCGAGGGCGGCTTCGACGTCGTGGTCGACAACACGCACCTGACCTCGCACATCCCCAAGCGGCTCAAGGCGGCCGTCGCCGGGCGCGCCACCTTCGTGGTGCACGACTTCACCGACGTGCCCCTGGAGGAGTGCCTGCGCCGCGACGCCGCCCGCGAGCGCCAGGTCGGCGAGGAGATCATCCGGATACTCGCCGACAAGCACGCCAAGGCCAGGAAGGGCGGCTGGCGGCTCACGGCGGAGTGGCTGAACGAGCAGCCGGACGTGTCCCCGTACGTGGCCGACCCGGCGCTGCCCGCGGCGGTGATGTGCGACATCGACGGAACGCTCGCACTGACCGGCGAGCGCAACCCGTACGACTTCTCGCGCTGCGACATCGACGCGCTGAACACCCCGGTGCGCGACGCCCTGAACGCCTTCCGGGGTGCCCACGGCGACACGATCGTGCTGCTGTCCGGTCGCAGCGAGGAGTTCCGGCAGCAGACGGAGGCCTGGCTGCTGCGGCACGACGTCCCGTACGACGAGCTGTGGATGCGCCCCGCCGGGGACACGCGGCGCGACGACATCGTGAAGGCCGAACTGTTCAACGCCCACGTACGCGGCCGGTACGCGGTCCGGGTCTCACTGGACGACCGGGACCGCGTGGTCGCCATCTGGCGCCGGATGGGCCTGGCGACCTGGCAGGTCAACTACGGCGACTTCTGACCGGGCCCGACCGGCCCATACTGGCGATGTGAATGTGCTGATCGTGGACGGTGCGAACGTCGTCGGGTCCGTGCCGGACGGCTGGTGGCGGGACCGTCGCGGGGCCGCGGAGCGGCTTCGTGACCTGCTGGCCGCCCGGGGAGGGGGCGAGGAGATCGTCCTCGTCGTGGAAGGCGCCGCCCGGGGCGTCGAGTCGGTGCCCGGCGTACGGGTGGATTCGGCGCCCGGGAGCGGCGACGACCGGATCGTGGAGCTGGCGGCGGCCTTCGCGGAGCGCGGCTGTGTGGTGGTCACCGCCGACCGCGAACTGCGCGAGCGGGTCCGGGCGTACGGCGTGGAGTGCGTGGGGCCGCGTACCGTACGCCCGGCGGACTGACCGGCGGACCGCCCGGCGCCCCTCGCGGGGCGTCGGGCGGTCCGGTCGGAGGCTGTCCGAGCAGGTCAGTAGCACCACTTCACAGGGGTGAGGTTCTTGACGTAGCGGGCCGCGACCCAGCGCTCGTGGTCCTTCTCGTCCTTGGTGACATGGCCGCCGCCCCCACCGCCCATGCCGTCCACGCCGTCCATGCCGTTGTTCTCGTTCCGGCCGTCCAGGCGGTACCAGAGGTTGTTGCCGTTGACCCGCTCGCCGCGCTTCTTGCACTCGATCGCGAGCTTCTGGTGCGGGAACACCACGCCCACCTTGTACGCGTGGGTGCTCGGCCGGTTGCGGACGGTCAGCTTGCCGTGCGCGACGACCACGCCGCGGGCGTGCCTGTACTCCTGCTGCCCGTCGGGCCGCAGGAGGTCGGAACCGTCGTCGTCGGCCACGACGGCCGCGTGCCCCGGCATGTCGGGCATCGGGTCCGTGTCGGCGACCGCGGCGCCCGCCCCCGCCAGGCCGAGCACCAGGCTTCCGGCGGTGAGGGCGAGGACGGTCCTGGTGGGCTTCAGCATGAGCCGGCTCCTCTACGAAGACATCCGCCCCGGCCGCGGTTCGCGGCGCGGGGGCGGCGACCTGGCGGCCGCCACGGACGACTATGGCGAGGTCGCGCCGCGCAAACCGGCTGACTCACCGCGGGTTAGCCCGATACGAGCCAATCTCCGATCATATGAGGAGGCCGGATTTCAGGCCTCCTTTCGGGGGACTCCCGCGCTCGCTCTGCGTAGCTAGCATTCTCGCCAGTGGTTGTCGTGCAATCCCATATGGGATTGCACGATCAGGTGTGTCGGGCGAGGGAGAGGTCGAATCATGCAGTTGACCAATGGCATGGCCGCGAACGAAATCCCGGGTGCGGTCTGGGTCAAGAGCGCGGCCAGCGTGGGCAACGGGAACTGTGTGGAAGTCGCCGCGCTGACCGGCGGCGGTGCGGCGATGCGCAACTCGCGCTTCCCGGACGGTCCGGCGCTGCTGTTCACCGCCGCGGAGATCGAGGCGTTCATCGACGGCGTCAAGCGTTCGGAATTCGATCAACTGACCTGATGACGGCCTGACCTCAGGCCAAAGCTTGGAGGGTGCGCATTCAGACCCCATTCTGGTGACTGACAACTTCCTCAGTCATATTGGAGTTTGTATGTCCGCCCTCCCCGAGCCGCTGCCCGACCCCGGAGCCTCCGTCCTGTCCATGGGCAAGGAGCCCGGACGGGCGGCGGCCGACCGCATGCTGGGGCAGGAACTGCGGGCCCTGCGGGAGGCCCGGGGTCTCACGCTGCGGCAGGTGGCTCCGGTCATCCGCGGTTCGGTGTCGAAGATCAGCCGGCTGGAGCGCGGCGAGAGCCCTCCGAAGCGGCGGGACGTCCTCGACCTGGCCCGCCACTACGGCGCCAACGCCGACGACATGTGGATGATCGAGCGGCTCCTCGAACTCGGCCGGACCTCCGAGTGGTACGAGCAGTTCAGCGATGTGACGCCCGACTTCCTCAAGCGTCTGATCCAGATGGAGGGCGACGCGGAGGAGATCTGCGTCTACGAGAACCTCGTCGTCCCCGGCATCCTCCAGACCACCGCCTACGCCCGGTGCATGGTCGAGGCCGCCATGCCCAGTGCCCATCCCGACGAGATCGCACGGGTGGTGGAACTGCGCCGCCAGCGGCAGCTGCGGCTGATGGAGGGCTCCCTGCCGCGCGTCACCGTCCTGCTGGAGGAGGGCATCCTCTACCGCCGTTACGGCGAGCACGAGGTGATGCGCGAACAGCTGGACCACCTGCTCGAGGCGTGCGGAGTCGCCAAGGTGAACATCCGCGTGCTGATGATGTCCCGGGCCTACAGCGCCACGCCGCCCTACCCGATCATGCACCTGAAGTTCGGCGACCCCGAGCAGTCCGAGCTGGCGTACGTGGAACACATCAGCAGCGCGACGTACGTGACCCGGCCGCGGGCCCTCGACGACTACCGCAATGCCCTCACCAAGCTCCGGCAGGCGGCGGAGTCGATGGACGACAGCCGGGCCCTGATCGAAGCGGCGAAGGGCCGGTTCGCGTAGGCCGTCCCGTTCGCCGCAGGGGCGGGCGGCGGTCAGAGCCGGCCCACGCCGCCCCATTCGACCCAGTCCGTGGGCCGGTTGGGCACGGGCGGGGGCGGGGTGTCCGGCCGCCAGTCCACCACGTCCACCAGGTCGGGGTCGAGGATCCGCAGGCCGTCGAAGTACCGCCGCACCTCGTGGCGTTCGCGGACGCGGCCCCAATGGCCGTGCGTGGTGACGTCCATGAGCCGGGTGACGTCATCCCGTACGACCGGGTCGTCACTGACGAGCTGGCAGATCACCATGAAGCTGCCCGGGGGCAGCAGTGCGGCCGTGTTCCGCACGACCGCCGCGGGATCGTCCTCGCCGTCCGCGTCCGGGAGACAGTGCAGGACCGAGACGAACAGGGCGGCGATGGGCTGCTTCCAGTCGAGGAAGCCGTCGGTGTCCTCGCGGATCTCCCGGGTCAGGCGCATGTCCTTGGGGATGACGAGGGTGCCGGTGTTCTCGTGCAGCGTGGTCAGGGCGTGCGCGAGGACCATGGGGTCGTTGTCGATGTAGGCGACCTTGCAGTCCGGGTGGGCCCGCTGGGCCACCTCGTGCACGTTGTCCTGGGTGGGCAGGCCCGATCCGTGGTCCAGGAACTGGCGGATCCCGTAGTCCTCGACGAGGATGCGGACGACCCGGCGCAGGAACGCGCGGTTGTTGCGGGCGAGCAGCTGCGTGCTGGGGGCGATCTCCAGCAGTGCGGCGCAGGCCTGGCGGTCGCTGTCGTAGTTCTCCACCCCGCCCAGGAGCCAGTCGTACATCCGGGCCACGCTCGGGGTGTGCATGTCAATTTGGGGAATCCGGGAGTTCTGCCCTAAGTCCATGTCCTGGGCCCACCTTGGTCAGAGGTTCGGCGGCTGGGTGAACGGCCCATGTTAGGGAGTCCGCCGGGGTCAGGCCAATCACTCGTACGGGGGTTCTGGTGTACGGACGGCGCGCGTGGCGTGAAGGGCGCGAGTGACCCGAGTGACCCGAGTGCGGTGGGGGCGGGTGAAACGCCGCCCCCACGAGGGGTGTCAGGACTCCCGACGCCGGCGGCGCAGGAGCCGCAGGATCAGCAGGGAGCAGATCGTGCCGAGGACGGTCGCCAGTAGGGCCAGCAGCGGGACCGTGGGTGCCGCTCGCGGATGGCTGAACACCAGGGCCACCGCGACCACGAGATAGGCGGCCACGATCAGGGCCGACCAGAAGCGCGCCCTGATCTTGTCGTCGGCGGAGGTTTCCCGAGAGGGAGGGTCAGGGATAATGCTGGGGCGAGGTTCGGGGTCGTCTGCACGGCCAACCCGTTCCTTTCCGCAGGCCATGGTGTGCCTTTCTATGAGGTGGCTGGTCTGTCGGGTGGTCCCGGGCTGCAACCCGGGACCACCACGCAAGTGGCTGTCGGCCACTGCGCGATGCGGCGATCCTACAGTCACTCCGGATCAATTCGCGTCCGCCTCCATTCATCCTTCCGCGGCGCCCATTCATGCAACGTTTCCCGCATGCAAGTGGGGAGCTCGGTAATGCCCGATTTCCCGCGAACCCCGTTGTCTCGGGGTCATTTGTGATCGTCAATGATTGAAGTAGTGGGAATTGATGGCGTAATTCGACGGCCGCAATGTGGCTGCATCCGCAGATGCACGTGCAGATGGGAAAGTTGCGGCGTCGCATCCGTGAATTCCACACGATCCGGCCGTGGATGTAAGGGGCTTGGTCGGGCATGCTGCCCGCAAGACGGTTCGCCGGACGTGTTTGCGACCGGGCGGTCCCCGGAGGCTTGGCGCCCCCGCACAGCCCGTGCAACGGGAGCACGGCCGGCCGATCAAACGCGTGAATGAGCGAACGCCCCTGTCTACGCTCAGGGCGGAACGCCCGGGAGGTGACGGGGCCGTGCCCGCCCCCGAACGGGCACGGCCGCGCGGCAGGCCCCGGGGGGAACGGGCCGCTGCCGGTCGTCGGGACCGGCGCAGGGAAATCTACGGCCGACACCGCCCCCGCCTCGCCCATCCACGGGTTGAAACCCGCCTACCCCCACGGGTGGTAACCCTGTACAACCAGGGGTGTACACGAGGGGGTTGACGTGCAGTTGTCCGTACATCCGGCGGTGGTCCGGCTCCGCGCCGCGCTACCGGTCACCGGTGAGATCACGTACGCCGCCGGCTCGCTCTGGATCTCGTCCACGATGCTCCACAACTGGCCCGACCCGGCGGCTACTGGCGGGACACCGACGCGCTCGCCTACGGGCTGCTCGCCGCCGTCTACCTCCCGCTCGTCCTGCGCCGGCTCTTCCCCGTGGCCGTCCTGGTGAGCACCGGCCTCTGCGTCGGCACCTACTTCACCCTCGGCTACTACCACGTGCCCGCGGTCTGCGGCATGCTCCTCGCCCTCTACACCGTCGCCTCCCTGCGCCCCCGCGCGGTCTCGGTCCGCTGCGCGGCTGGCGCACTCCTCGTCCTCCTATGGGGCACCCGGCTCGCCGAACCCGGCATCGGACCGCTCAGCGTGGGCTTCGTGACCGTGTCCACCATCGTCTGCTGGGTGGCCGGGGACGGCTCCCGGCGGCTGCGCGACCTCACCCGCCGGCTGCGCCTGGAGCAGGAGGAGAAGGCCCGCCGCGCCGTCATCGAGGAGCGCATCCAGATCGCCCGCGAGCTCCACGACGTGATCGCCCACCACGTCTCGGTGATCTCCGTCCAGACCGGCCTCGCCGGGTACGTGTTCTCCTCCGACCCGCCGACCGCCCGCCGGGCCCTGGACACCATCGGGGACAGCGCCCACGAAGCCCTCGCCGAGATGCGCCGGATGCTGGTCGTGCTCCGCGAGGAGGATTCGGCCCCCACCGAAGGGACGCCCCCCGGCTCCGGCGGTCTCGGGGGACTCGGCGAGCTGGTCAAGCGGGTGGGCGAGGCCGGCGTACCGGTGGACGTACGGGTCACGGGGACGGCGTACGACCTGCCGCCCGGGATCGACCTGTGCGCGTACCGCGTGGTGCAGGAGGCGCTCACCAACGTGATCAAGCACGCCCCGGCCGCGCACACCACCGTCCGCGTGCACTACGGCCAGGACGAGGTCCACGTACGGGTGAAGGACGACGGGACCGGCCGGGCCGCGCCGGCGCGCCCGCGGGCCGCCGGGGCCACCTCCGGGGTGACCGGTCAGGGCCTGATCGGCATGCGCGAGCGGGCGACGATCTACCACGGCACGGTGACCGCCGAACCCGCCCCCGAGGGCGGCTTCGAGGTCAGCCTGCGCGTCCCCGTGCCCCGGGCCGGCAGCCATGGCGCCTGAGGAGAAAGGGGCGGCGATGCTGAGAGTGCTCGTCGTCGACGACCAGTTCCTGATCCGGTCCGGACTGACCGCGCTGCTCACCGCGGCGCCCGGCTTCGAGGTCGTGGGCGAGGCCGGGGACGGCGAGGAGGCCGTACGGCTCGCCGCCGAGACCTGGCCCGACGTCGTGCTCATGGACATCCGGATGCCCGGCACCGACGGGATCGCCGCCACCGGACGGATCCTCGCGGAAGCCGACGCCAGGGCGCGGGCCGAACCCGAGGCCGCCGCCCCGCGGCCCAAGGTGCTCGTGCTGACCACCTTCGACTCCGACGAGTACGTCTTGCGGGCCCTGCGGGTCGGGGCCGGCGGCTTCCTCCTCAAGGACACCCCGCCCGACCGGCTGCTCGCCGCCATCGCCACGGTGCACGGCGGCGACATGCTCTTCAGCCCCGGCTCCCTGCGCGGGCTCATCGACGCCTACGCCGCCCCGGTCGCCCGCGCCCCGCACCCGGGCCTCGACGACCTGACCCCGCGCGAACGCGAGGTGCTGGGCCTGGTCGGTGCCGGCCTGTCCAACGCCGACATCGCCGGCCGGCTCGTGCTCAGCGCCGCCACCGTCAAGACCCATGTGCACCGGTGCATGAGCAAGCTCGGACTGTCCAGCCGCGCCCAGGCCGTGGTCGTGGCGTACGAGTTCGGTCTCGCCGCCCGAATGCCGTGACCGCGGCGGCCTGCGGATGCGGGCCGCGGCGGGCGCCGCCACAGTGGGTCCCATGGGAATCGAAGACTACGGCGGCGGCCCCGGGGCCGAGCAGACCGGCGTCCTGGTCGTGACGACCAACGACGTCCCCGGCTACCACGTCGAACGGGTGATCGGTGAGGTCTTCGGCCTCACCGTGCGCTCCCGCCACCTCGGCAGCCAGATCGGCGCGGGCCTGAAGTCGATGATCGGCGGCGAACTCAAGGGCCTCACCAAGACCCTCGTCGAGACCCGCAACCAGGCCATGGAGCGGCTCATCGAACAGGCGAAGGCGCGCGGCGCGAACGCCGTGCTGATGATGCGCTTCGACGTCACCGACGCGGCCGACGTCGGGACCGAGGTGTGTGCGTACGGGACGGCCGTGGTGCTGGTGCCCGCCTCCCCCTGATCCACGTAGGTCCAGGATCCACGTAAGCCAGGATCCACGTAAGTCCAGGACGGCGCTCCGCTTTGTCCATGGGCCTGCCGTGCCGCGGTCCGCAAGCTGACTGATCAGTGAGCGGACCGCCCGTGCCTTCGAGCCGTGCGGTGTTGCGCCAAGGAAGCGCCGACTCCCGGAGGCCCCATGAGAACCCCCCTCTGGCCGGCCGCGGCCGCGGCGACGACCTCGCGATCGACGACCTCGGACCGGTGGGCGGCGGTGAAGTCCTCGTGCCGCAGGCCCACATGAGCGTGAAGGCCGTCGACAGCCAGGAGACCACCGGTGAGAACGGCAGCGGGGCCAACGTCCTGGAGGGCGACAGCGCCACCATCTGGCACACCCAGTGGTCCGCGGCCGCCGCGCCGATGCCGCACGAGATCACCCTCGGCCGACGGGGTCACCTGGGGGACCGCGGCGGCAACCGGCACCTTCGCGGACAGCACCGCACAGCAGGACGTCTCCTTCACCGCCAGGACCGCCCGGTACGTGAAGCTCAAGGCCACGAGGGAGGTGGGCGGCAATGCGTGGACCTCGGTGGCGGAACTGAACATCGGCTACCGGCCGTAGGGTCCGACGGGCAGACTGGGCGCCGTGACTTCAATGAGCAAGGGCGCCAATCTGCCGATCGGGGCGACCGCGGTCCGGGCCGTGCTCGGCTGGTCGGCCGGCCCCGGGGTCCCGGACGTGGACGCCTCCGCGCTGCTGCTGGGCGGCGACGGACGCGTCCGTTCCGACGCCGACTTCGTGTTCTACAACCAGCCGCGGCACGCGTCCGGGGCCGTGAGCCACCACGGCAAGCGGCCCGGCGCCGACACGATCGCCGTCGACCTCGGCGCGATCGAGCCGGGCATCGAGCGCGTCCTGCTCTGCGCTTCGGCGGACGGCGGCTCCTTCGGGCAGGTGCCCGGGCTGCACCTGCTGCTGCTCGACGCGGTGTCCGGGGCGGAGCTGGTCCGCTTCGACATGGCGGCGGGCACGGAGACGGCGTACGTGAGCGGCGAACTGTACCGGCGGTCCGGGGCCTGGAGGTTCCGGGCCGTCGGGCAGGGGTACGCCCACGGGCTGGCGGGCCTGGCGACCGACTACGGCATCAGCGTGGACGAGGCGCCGGTGCCGACGACGACCACGCCCGCTGCGCCGGCGGCCGGGGTGCCGGCGGCCGGGGTGCCCGCACCGGCACCTGCCCCGGCGTTGGCCCCGGCCGCCGTCCCCGCCGCCGCCGTCCGGCTGACCAAGGGCGAGGAACTGCTGCCCCCCGAGGTGCGCGAGCGCCTGTCACTGCGCAAACGCCAGGTCGCGGTCAGCCTGAGCAAGCACGGGGCCGGGGCCCTCACCGCCCGCGTCATCCTCGTGCTCGACGCCTCCGGCTCGATGGCCTCCCACTACAGCCGCGGCACCGTCGCCCGCGTCGCCGAGCGGATGGCCGCCGTGGCGGCGCAGCTCGACGACGACGGCGAGATGCAGGCCTGGACCTTCGCCTCCAGCCCCGCACGGCTCCCCGACCTCGTGATCGCCGAACTCCCCGAGTGGCTGCGGCTGCACGTACGCGTCGGCGAGCTGAGCCTGTTCAGCCGCCGCAAGGCGCGCAAGGGCATGGTCCCGGGCCAGGTCGACATGCGCGCCGTCGGCGTGGGCAACGAGGAGCAGAAGGTCATCGCGCAGGTCCGCGCCTACGTCCGCGAAAATCCCGTGCCGGACCCGACGCTGGTCCTCTTCTTCTCCGACGGCGGCGTCTACCGCGACAACGCGATCGAACGGGAGCTGCGCGCGGCGGTGGAGGAACCGCTGTTCTGGCAGTTCATCGGCCTCGGCAGGGCCAACTACGGGGTACTGGAACGGTTCGACACCCTGCCCGGCCGCCGCGTGGACAACGTCGGCTTCTTCGCCGTCGACGACATCGAGACCCTCTCCGACCCGGAGCTGTACGACCGGCTGCTGTCGGAGTTCCCGTCCTATGTCCGCGCCGCCCGCCAGGCGGGCATCCTGAGGTGACGCACGGCGACGAAGGGGAGCGGATGAGCGATCACGGTTCTGCGGCAGAGGTGTTCGACGCGCTCGCCGGGCGCTACGAGGAGGCGTTCGGGCACGTGCCCGCGCAACGGGAGGCCCTCGACTGGCTCACCGCCAGACTGCCGCGCGGCGCCCGGGTGCTGGACGTGGGCAGCGGCACGGGCCGGCCCACCGCCGAGGCCCTGGCCGCGGCGGGCTGCGCGGTGACCGGCATCGACGTCTCGCGGGAGATGGTCGCCCTCGCGCGCACGCAGGTGCCGCGGGCGCGCTTCGAACAGGCCGACGTGCGCACGTACACGCCCGCGGAGGACGGCTTCGAGGCGGTGTGCGCCTTCTTCCCGCTGCTGATGATGGATCAGCCGGAAGTGGCCGCGGCCCTGGGGCGGATGGCGTCCTGGGTCGCGCCGGGCGGGTACTTCGTGATGGCCACGGTGCCGGGCGACATCCGCAATCTCGACATCGAGTGGATGGGCCACCGGGTCACGGTCAGCAGCCTCTCCACGGAAGACCACCTGACCACGCTGGCGGCCGCGGGGCTGGAAGTACTGGACCACCACACGCGGGTCTTCCACCCCCACGGCGGCCTGGCCGAGCCCGAGGAGCACCTCTTCTGCTTCGCGCGCCGGCCCTGACGCGGGCATCGGCCGGCGTCAGCGCAGGGGCCCGCGCGCCGACTGCTGGGCGCGGAACCGGACCGGGGCCATGCCCACCCGGTGGCTGAACAGCCTGCTGAAGTACGCGGGATCCTCGTAGCCGACCCGCCGGGCGACCCCCGCCACCGGCAGGTCGGTGCGGGCCAGCAGCTCCTTCGCCCGGCTCAGCCGGATGTCGAGCAGGTACTCCTTGACCCCCTCCCCGGTACTGCGCCGCACCGCCCGGCGCAGTTGGGGCAGCGGCATCCCGAGCTGGGCCGCGTGTTCGGCCACCGATATCGGCAGCAGCGCGTCCCGGGCCAGGGTGTCCATCACCGCGTCGCCCTGTCGCGACACCTCGGACCGGGCGTAGCGCAGCGCGACGAGCAGCCCGTGGACCGCCGCCGCGGCCTCCACCTCCAGCAGCGGCCCGCCGCGCCGGGCCGCCCGTACGATCCCGTCGACCACGTGCAGCACCCCGGCACTCCCGCTCAGCGGCACCAGCGGGCGCTCCGGGGTGACGTAGCCGAGGTCGGTGTAGGCCTCCACGCTCGGGCCCGCGAAGTCCACGAAGCACTCGTCCCAACCGGTCTGCGGATCGGGCCCGTAGTGGTGCTCCACGCCCGGCACCAGCCACAGCAGCGCCGGGGCGGTCACCGGCTGCGGGGGCCGGCCGCCGTGGCTGAACCAGCCGCGGCCGCTGGAGACGACCACCGCCACGTGGTGGTCGAGCGCGCGGGGGCCGACGACCGGCAGGAGGCCCTGCTGCACCCCCACCCCGAGGCAGACCAGGCCGAGCCGGCGGTGGTTGGCGGTCGGCGAGAAGTACCGCATCCAGCTGCTGTACGGGGGCGTTGCCATCTGCGGATTGTGATCCACAAGGCCGAGCGCCCTCAAGGGTGCGGGGGCGGGTGCGGGGCGGGCGCGGGGCCCTCAGGGAGCCGCCGGTGCCCGTTCCGCGCCGGTTTCCGCCACGGGTGCGGCGGGGGCCGCCGGACCCGTGGGGGCGGCCGGACCCGCGGGGGCGCGGCCCGGCCGAAGTCCCGCCGCCAGCCCGGCGATCACGACCCCGAGCCCCAGCCACACCGCGGGGCCGGGCACCCCGCCGCCGGTGAGGGCGCCGGCGGCCGCCGCGGCGAGCGGGGCGACCCCGGTCAGCAGCCCGGCCCGGCCCGAGCCGACGGCGGCCACCGTGCGGTACCAGAGCAGGAAGGCCACCGCGGTCACCATGACGGCCAGGTAGCCCGCGGCCGCCCACTGGCCCGCCGTCACCGACCCCAGCTCGGCGGGCCCCTCGACGAACACCGTCAGCGCCGCCAGCATCACCGCCCCCAGCCACACCGCGTGCACCGACACCCCCCAGGCGCCGTGCCGCCGCAGCACCGGCACCGCGAGCAGGGTGAACCCGGCCTCGCACCCCAGCGCCAGCGCGGCCCACGCCACCCCGGCGGCGTCGGTCCGGCCCGTCCCCTCCACGAGCACCGCCCCGGCCATCACCACCGGCGCGGCCAGCAGCACCTGCCGGCTGGGCCGGCGCCCCTCCAGCAGCGGGCCCATCAGCCCGAGGAGGACCGGTACGGAGGCCACGGCGACCGCGATCACGGCCGGCTCCGCATGCGCGACGCCCCGTACGACGGCCACGTTGAACAGCACCAGCCCGGTCGCCGCGATCCCGGCCAGCCACAGCCACTCCCGGCCGCGCGGCCGCAGGATCGCCACCCGGGCCGTCCGGGCGAGGGCGAGCAGGATCAGCGCGGCCGCCGCGTACCGGACGGCCTGGACGCCGAACAGCGGGGCGTCGACGAGGGATCGGGAGACGGTGACACTGCTGCCGACGAGCGCCATGCCGGCGATGCCGGGGGCGAGGTCGCGCAGGGGAGCGGACGGTGTGTTCATACCGTCGAGCCTGACGTCAGAATGGACCCATGAGCAGGTCCAAAGAAGACCGGCCTCAGGGGTCCAAAGCAGCCCCTGAGGCCCAGGCCAAGCGCGAGCCCGCGGCCGGCCCCGTGGCCGGGTCCGACTTCCTGCAACTCGACATCGGCCGGGCCCCGGCGGGCGGCCGAACCGAGTGGCTGGCGGAGCGGCTGCGCGCCGCCATCGCCGACGGCACGCTCGCGGTGGGCAGCCGGCTCCCGGCCAGCCGGATCCTCGCCGCGGAGCTGCGGGTCTCCCGGGGCCTGGTGACCGAGGCGTACCAGCGGCTGGCCGAGACGGGTCAGGTGGCCGGGCGAGGCCGGGCCGGGACCGTGGTCGTCGCGGCGCCGCCACCGGTGGCCTCGGCCTTGGCCCCGCCGCTTCGGGGCGGGCTGGTGGACGCCCTGCGCGCCGTACCGTGCCGGATCGACCTCTCGCCGGGCGTCCCCGACCTGACCGCCTTCCCGCGTACGGCCTGGCTCCAGGCCGAGCGCCAGGTCCTGGCCGGACTCACCCCCGCCGACTTCGGCTACGGCAACCCTCAGGGGGCGCCCGCGCTGAGGGAGGCGATCGTCGGCTGGCTGGCCCGGAACCGGGGCATCCGCGCCGACCCGGGCGAGGTGGTCGTCGTCGCCGGGGTCGCGCAGGCGCTCGGGCTGCTGGCGCACGTCCTGCGCGAGGACGGCGTACGACGCGTCGCCGTGGAGGACCCCGGCTCGCTCGGGGCCCGGCAGCAACTGGAGTACGGGCGCCTGGAGACGGTCCCGGTACGGGTCGACGAAGGCGGGCTGGACGTCACGGAGCTCCGGGCGAGCGGGGCGCGGGCGGCGCTGCTGACCCCCGCGCACCAGTTCCCGACCGGTGTCGTCCTGGACGGCGAACGGCGCCGGGAACTCCTCGGCTGGGCCGCCGCCGGGGGAGTGGTCATCGAGGACGACTACGACGCCGAGCACCGCTACGACCGCGCCCCCGTTCCCGCGCTGCGCGCCCTGCTGCCCGAAGCGGTCTGCTACGCCGGGAGCGTGTCCAAACTGCTCGCACCGGCCCTGCGGCTGGGCTGGCTGCTGGTCCCGCCGCGCCACCTGGACGCGGTGGTCGCCGCCAAGCGCTACGCCGACCTCGGCAACCCGGTCCTCGCCCAGCTCGTGCTCGCCCGGCTGATGGAGTCGGGCGAGCTGGAGCGCCACCTGCGCTTCGTCCGGCGCCGCCACCGCGGGCGCAGGGACGCGATGCTGCGGGCCGTCGCCGCCGAGCTGCCCGACGCACGGGTGCACGGCGCGGCTGCGGGACTGCACCTCATGGTCACCTTCGAGGGCGCGCACTTCGACGACACCGCCCTCGCGGCGGCGGCCCTGGAGCTCGGGGTCAAGGCCCACCCGCTGTCCTGGCACCGGATGGCTCCGGGCCCGCCGGGCCTGATCCTCGGCTACGCGGCGGGCCCGAAGGGCGAGATCGAGGAGGGCATCGCGCTCTTCGGCGCGGCCCTGCGCCGGCTCCGGGGCCCCGGAGCGTGAGGCGGCCGCCGGGCGGCGCGAAAAAACTTCGGAACCGGCGGCAACCTCCCCGGGGGTCGCGCGTCGTGCAGGGGTGAAGGGCGTGATCCGGCGCCCTTGCGACCGACCGTGGAGAACCACCTTGAAGAACCTGAAGCGCGTCCCCCTCTCCGTCCGCCGGGCAATGGCCCTGGCCGCCGCCACCGCCGGGGTGGCCGTCGCTCTCGCCGGGCCGGCCCTCGCCGCGAGCGGCACCTCGGGCACGCCGTCTCCCGCCGCCCCGAGCGCCTCCCCGAGCGTGGTGCCGAGCGCGGCCCCGAGCGCGGCCCCCAGCTCCTCGCCCAAGGCCACGCCGAGCCAGTCCGCCGGTGACCGCAGCGCCACGCCCAGCCTGCCCCCGGGCGCCGCGCCGAGCGTCGTGGCGCCCGGTGCCCCGAGCGCGGCGCCGAGCACCCCGCCGACCGATTCGTCCGGCGGGGCCGAGCTTGCGCATACTGGCTCCTCCGCGACCACCACCGCCATCGGGGCCGGGGCCGGCGTCCTGGTCGTCGCCGGGGCCGGCACCCTGTACGCCGTGCGGCGCCGCGCCAACGGCTGAGGATCCCCGTGCTTCACCTCGCACTGCCAATGAGCTCCGTCGTGCCCGGCTCCGGCCGGGTACGGCGGGGCTTGTGGTCGTTGCTGCTCCGCCGCGAGCGCTCGGCCCCCACCACGCCCGCGCCGTCGTTCGCGTACGGGCACGGGTACACGTACGAAGCCGGCGACGGCGGCACACCGCCGCCCACCGTCACCGCGCTCTACCACGCCCACCGGCTGCGGATGGTGCGGCTGGCGGTGTTGCTCGTGGACGACCTGGGCACCGCCGAGGACGTGGTGCAGGACGCCTTCACCGCCCTGTACCGGCGCCACGGGGAGCGGATAGCCGAGGTCGACAACGCGCTGGGCTACTTGCGCACCGCCGTGGTCAACACCTCGCGTTCCGTACTGCGGCGCAGGCGCACCGCCCGCGCGTGGACCCCGCCCGCACCGGCCGACGTACCGTCCGCCGAGGCGTCCGTGGTCCTCGACGAGGCACACCGGGAGGTGCTGGCCGCGCTGGGCCGGCTGACACCGAGGCGGCGCCAGGTCCTGGTGCTGCGCTACTGGGCCGACCTCAGCGAGGCGGAGATAGCCGAGACCCTCGGGATCAGCCGGGGCGCGGTCAAGTCGAACGCGAGCCGGGCGCTGGACGCGCTGGAGCGGATTTTGGAGGGTCGGATATGACGCCTGACGTCGAGCGTCGCCGTGAGCGACCTGTCGAGGGGCGGTTGCGCCAGGCCCTCGATGCCCGCGCGGCCGAGGTGACCGTGCGCGGGCTGCGGCCCGCCGATCCGCCGGGCCCGCACGTACGACGGCTGCCGCTGCCGTTCGCGCGGATGCGCGGGTTCAGCCTGCCGCTGGCGGGTCTGGCCGCGGCGGCCGCCGCCCTGGTGGGGTACCTCGTACTGGCTCCGGACCAGACCCCCGCCCGCCCGGTGCCGCCGGCCTCGCCGCCCGAGATCACGGCTCCCGCTCCGCGGACTTCGCCGCCGCCGCCGACCCCGGCCCCGTCGGTGGCACCCTCGGCAGCCCCGTCGTCGCCGTCGCCCTCGCCGTCGTCGCCCAGGGTCGCGACGACTCCGCGGGGCCGCGCCGTCCCCTCGGCGGGCAACCCGTCGGCGGCGGCCCCGTCGAGGGTGCCGTCCGGCCGGCCGGGAGCCGCGGGCGGCCCCGTGCCGTCATCGTCGCCCACGGCGCTCCCTTAGGCGGGCCGCGCGTTCTCCACGGCCGCCACCAGCGGGGCGAGCTCCGGATTGCGCGCGGCCGCGTCCAGGGCCTCGCGCAGGGCGGTGTCGTTGGTGGGCCGGGCCAGGCTCAGGAGGGCCAGGCCGGCCTCGCTGACGTCGGTGTAGATGCCCCGACGGTCGGTGTCGCAGATGTAGCGGTTCAGCAGCCCGCGGTCCTCCAGCCGGCTGACCAGGCGGGTCGTCGCGCTCTGGCTGAGCACCACCGAGTCCGCGACCTGGTGCATCCGCAGGTGACCGCCCGGGCCGCTGTGCTGGCGGCTGAGGACGTCGAGCAGCGAGTACTCGCGCACGCTCAGCCCGTGTCCCGCCTGGAGCGCCCGCTCGATGTGGGCCTCGATCCGCCCGTGCAGCAGGGAGAGGGCGCACCAGCCCTGGGAGAGGGCGGTGAGCGCGCCGTCCGTGGCCGTCATGGGCTCCTCCTTCGATACCTGTGTCACGTGTTCATGCGTTCACGCGTGTTGTTTCTGCGTGTTCCCGCCCAGGATAGGCCACGTCCGCAATAGCCCGCGCTTGCAAACATCCCGCGTCTGCAATTAATGTGGACGCACGTAAGCAGCGACCGCATCAACACCTCGCGGCGACAGCGGCCGCCCGCCGCGACAGCACCACCACCTCCCCTGAAGGGCACCTCCCTCATGCCTCTCGCACTCCTCGCCCTCGCCATAGGGGCCTTCGGGATCGGCACCACCGAATTCGTGATCATGGGTCTGCTCCCCGAGGTCGCCGGCAGCTACGACGTCTCGATCCCCGCCGCCGGGTTCCTGGTCACCGGCTACGCCCTCGGCGTGGTCATCGGCGCGCCGCTGATGACGGTCCTCGGCACCCGCATCCCCCGCAAGCGCATGCTGATGCTGCTCATGGGCCTGTTCATCGTCGGCAACGTGCTCTCCGCGCTCGCCCCGGCCTTCGGCGTCATGCTCGCCGGACGCGTCGTCGCCTCCCTCGCCCACGGCGCCTTCTTCGGCATCGGCTCGGTCGTCGCGGCCGAGCTCGTCGCCCCCGAGAAGAAGGCCGGCGCCATCGCCATGATGTTCACCGGCCTGACCGTGGCCAATGTCATCGGCGTCCCGCTCGGCACCCTCGTCGGCCAGCACCTCGGCTGGCGCGTCACCTTCCTGGTCGTCGCCGCGCTCGGCGTCCTGGGCATGCTCGGCATCGCCCGCCTCGTTCCCGAGCTGCCCCGGCCCGAGGGGGTGCGGATCCGCCACGAGCTCGCCGCCTTCCGCAACGTCCAGGTGCTGCTCGCCATGGCGATGACCGTCCTCGGCTTCGGCGGGGTGTTCGCCGCCGTCACCTACATCACCCCGATGATGACCAACGTCGCCGGCTTCGCCGACACCTCCGTCACCTGGCTGCTGGTCCTCTTCGGCCTCGGCATGGTCGCCGGCAACCTCATCGGCGGCCGGTTCGCCGACCGCGCGCTGATGCCGATGCTCTACGCCTCCCTCGGCGCGCTGGCCACCGTCCTCGCGGTGTTCACCCTCACCGCCCACACCAAGATCGGCGCCGCCGTCACGATCGTCCTCATCGGCGCCCTCGGCTTCGCGACCGTGCCCCCCTTGCAGAAGCGGGTCCTCGACCAGGCCGCCGGGGCCCCCACCCTGGCCTCCGCCGTCAACATCGGCGCCTTCAACCTCGGCAACGCGCTCGCCGCCTGGCTCGGCGGGCTCGTCATCGCCGCCGGACTCGGCTGGACCGCCCCGAACTGGGTCGGCGCCGCCCTCGCCGCCTCCGCACTGCTGCTCGCCGTCGTTTCCGGCGCCCTGGAGCGGCGTACCGGAGCCCGGGCCGGCCGGATCGTCGCCGCCGGCGCCCCCGCGGCCGTCGCCGTCCGCCACTGATCCACGAGCCCTCGTACGGCTCCCACGACCCGACACACCACAGGAGAAGCAGGCACGACCGCCACTGCCACCGCCCGCCGCGCTGCCGTCGCCCCCTGACCACCGAGGACGCCGACCTGCTCGTCGCCGCCGCCCGCACCGCCGCCGCGACGACCGGGCCGTGCTGATCTCCGACGAGACCAGCACCCGCAAGGCCTTCACCGCGCTCCAGCTGGACGCCCCGACCGCCAACCTCGTCGAGGTCGTGCAGCCCGGCGGCGGCGCCCCCGACCAGGACCACGGCTTCGCCGGGGCCGCCCTCGACGCCCTGGGCTGAGCCGTCCGGTCGCGCGCCCGTGCCCCCCGTGCCACTTTGGTACGGGGGACACGGGTGCATGATGCGGAATCCGAGGCAGTACGGGAGAGTCCACGTCATCGCGACGGCCACGGTCGCCGCGCTGGTCACCCTTGCCGTCCCGGCCTGTACGGCGGCCTCGGAGCAGCCCCGCCCGACCGGCCCGGCCACCGCGGCGACCGCCGCCCCCACGCCGTCTTCGACCACGCCCGCCGGAGCCACCCCCTCCCCGACCCCGTCCTACCCCCTGTCCACGGCCCCGCGCACCATCCCGGCCGTACGGGAGCACGTGCCGGCCCGCGGCCCCGGCTGGAAGCCCGCCGAGGGTGCCCGAGTGGTCGTCGCGCCGGGCGACGGCGCGGCCCTGGCCGACGAGGGCCGGCTGCTCGCCGGTGAACTGCACATCGGGTTCGCGGAGTCGGCCGAGGTACGCCGCGGCGACGTCGAACTCGACCTGGGCGCCAAGGGCTCCGGCGCGCCCGAGTCCTACACCCTCACCGTGCAGAACGGGCAGGTCCACATCACCGGACCCGACGAGGCCGGGGTCTTCTACGGGACCCGCACCCTCAAGCAGGAGGTGTCGGCGGGCGGTTCGGCCCCCGAGGGCACCGTCCGCGACGCCCCGGCCCGGCCCCAGCGCGGCCTCAACCTCGACATCGCCCGCAAGAACTTCACCGTCGGCTGGATCGAGGACCGGCTGCGCGAGATGGCGGACCTGAAGCTCAACCAGTTCGGCCTGCACTTCTCCGACGACCAGGCCTTCCGCATCGAGTCCACCTCCCACCCCGAGATCGTCTCGACCCCGCACCTCACCAAGGCGGAGGTCGGACGGATCGTGGCACTCGCCCGGAGCCTGCACATCACCGTCGTCCCGGAGATCGACTCGCCCGGCCACCTCGGCGCGGTGCTGCGCGCCCACCCGGACCTGCAACTGCGCAACGTACAGGGCGGGGCGGTCAAGGGAGCCGTGGACATCTCGAACCCGGCGGCGGCGAAGCTGGTCGACGAACTGCTGCGCGAGTACCTGCCGTTGTTCCCCGGCGGGGCCTGGCACCTGGGTGCGGACGAGTACCAGGCGCTGGTGGTCCGCGACCCGCAGGCCTCCTTCCCGCAGCTCGCGAGCGCCGCCCGGCAGCGGTACGGGCCGACCGCCCGGGTGCAGGACCTGGCGACGGGCTGGCTCAACGACCGCGCGGCCGTCGTCCGGCCTTCCGGCAAGGCCCTCAAGGCGTGGAACGACGGCTTCTTCGCCGGCGGGGTGACCAAGGCCGCGCGGGACCTCCAGGTCGAGTACTGGACCGGCAAGGAGATCGGCGCCCGGCCGCCGCTGGAGTACCTGCGCGAGGGCCGCAAGCTCGTCAACCTCAACGACGAGTTCCTCTACTACGTGCTGGGCGAGCCGAACCAGTTCACCTACCCCACCGGCCGCCGGATCTACGAGCAGTGGACCCCGCTGGTCCTGCGCGGCACCACGCCCGTGCCCGCGAGCTACGGTGCGCAGATCCTGGGCGCCCGGCTCGCCGTCTGGTGCGATCTGGCCGGCTCCCAGACCCAGGCGCAGGTGGCGGCCGGCATCCGGCTTCCGCTGGCGGCGCTGGCCCAGAAGGTCTGGGACGCACGGACCCCGCAGCCGACCTGGGAGCAGTTCAAAGCCCTCGCCGACCGCCTCTGACGGGTCACGGAGGTCCGCACTCCGCAACAGCGTGATCCCGGCCCGGTGACGAACAGCATCAGGCCATCACGATGGCCGAATCCCGCACGCTACGTTGACGCCACGCTTCAACCTGGCAGAGGGAGACGACCATGCGAGCGGTGCGCAGCCGGAGACGGACTCGGAGGCAGGGGGCACTGGCCGCCCTGGCGGTGTGCGGGATGCTGGCGCTCACGGCCTGTCAGGGCGCAGACGGCGCCGGCGCTGCCGGTACGAAGCCCAGCGCCGGCCCGAGCGGCTCGTCGGCCCCCGCCGCGTCCGCCGCCACACCCGCCGCCACCCCGACGCCCTCGGTGTCGAAGCCGGCCCCGAAGCCCACGGCAGCCGTCACCCCGCCGAAGAAGCCCGCGACCCCGGCTCCCGGCGCGAGCGCGGCCTGCGACCACAAGATGCCCATCGCGCCCGATCTGCTCGCGCTCTACCGCTACACCCCGGAGGGCGGCTCCCACAATCTCATCGTCAGGCACGGCAACTGGGGCTGCGGCACCCCGGACGCGGACGGCGCCTTCTTCGAGCAGGTGGGCAAGGAGACCTTCATCCCGATCGCGGAAACCGCCAAGATCACCGCGACCGCTCCGATCATCGCGGGCGCGGCCCCCAAGCCGATCAGCCTCCACGAACTCATCGGCTGGGTCACCGCCCACCCCGACTCGGCCCTCCCCTTCCGCTACCACCTGGGCGCCGACGGCGCGATCGACACCCTGGACGAGATCTACCTGCCCTAGGGCTGCGCCGGGGTGCGGTCGCGGCGCAGCCAGCGGCGCCGGGCCCACTGGCCGAGCAGGGGCAGCGCCAGGACCACGGTCAGTATCCAGGTGGCGGCGAAACCCCAGATCAACGGCTCGGCCACGGTGATCGACGCGGCGATCAGCAGCGCCACCGTCAGCGCACCGAGCAGGCAGGCCGCCGCGGTGCGCCGACGCCGGTGTGCGGACCGTACGAAACGACCCAAGGACCGGTCAAGGGACCGATCGCCCTTCAGTTGGGCCTCGATCGCGGAAAGGGCGCGCTGCTCGCGATCGGAGAGTCCGGCTCCGTCCATGGCCACGTACCTCCACCGGCTGGCGCCGCCCTGCGCGGACCGCAGCCTTTGGCGTGCGAATACCCTGCCTGGGACGGCCCAACCCCCGGCCGGAGCGGCGGCGCCGGCGGTTGGTCACCAGATGGAGTTGACCCACTCCGGGTGGTCGATGAACGGGTTCCGGTTGTGCTGGTAGGTGTCGTATATGACCTGGTTGCGACGCTGCTCGAAGGCGTCCGGCGGGTCCTGCAGGTTCCACTGCTTCAGGACGCTGATCCGGCCGATGGCGGGCGCGGAGCCGTTGTTGACCTTGTCGTTCATCTCCAGGTCCGCGAAGCCGTCGCCACCGTCATAGCGGACGGCCATGTAGAGCAGCATCCGCGCCACGTCGCCCTTGACCGCGTCGCGCGGTTCGAAGGAATCGGAGTCGGTGAAGCTGCCGGGAGCCTCCGAGACCGGGCTGCCGCCCTTGTCGAAGTCCTTGTTGCCGCGGGTGCTGTTGACGGTGACGTCCTCGGGCCGCAGGTGGTGCAGGTCGGTGCCCGGTCCGGTGGCGGTGCCGAAGTCGCCGTGGCTCTTGGCCCAGACGTGCTCGCGGTTCCAGTCGTTGACGCCGCCGCCGTTGGAGGACTTGGACTGGGAGCGGCCGGAGTAGACCAGGATGACGTTGTTCGGGTTCGCCGGATCCTGGTCGGTGACCTTCAGGGCGTTCCACACGCCGTCGTAGGTGACCTTGGACTGGGTCTTGATGATGTTGTGCAGCGCGGTCTTCAGGGCGGCTCCGGTCTTGCCCTCGGCGGCCGCGTAGTACGCGTCCACCGCGGAAGCGGAAGCGGCGGCGGACGCGGAGTCGGCGGACGCGGGAGCCGCGGCCCGCTGCTGGCCGGCGGAGGCCGAGACCGGGACGAGGGCCAGCGCGGCCGCGGCGAGCGCGGCCGCGCAGGGGGTCAGGCGGGAGATTCTCATGACGTGGGGGACCTCTCCACAAGCACCGTCCCCGCCCGGGGAATTGGCGGGGTGTCAGGTGGGCAGAGCGAGACTCACATTGTCATGTGCCCTACAGATGAAGACCATGTGTCGGGAGCCCGGACTTTGGCCCCTCCCCTGTGAAGTGTCGGGATGCGGGACTGACGGGGCGCCGGTCGTGTGCTGAGGCCGGTGCCTCAACCCTTGTTGTTCGCAAGGCGGCCGAAGGGACACACCGTGACCGCAACTCTGGGTCGACGCGGTTTCATCGGAGCGGCCGCGACCCTCGGCGCAGCCGCGCCCGCCGGACCCCTCGCCCCCTCGCGCAGGCACGGCCCGCCGCACGGCGCCCTCTGTACGGGTTCGCTGATCGACGGCTCGATCCACCGGGAACGTAGGGCAGGCTGCTGGTCGCCGGCGGCGCCAGCGGCCAGATCCGCGTCGTCCAGGCCGGCGACGGGCGGGTACTGGCCACCCACCAGGCCGCCACCGGCTCGACCTTCGTCAAGGACGTCGTCGTCGCCTGTGGCGGAGCCTGGTTCACCGACTCCTTCAACGACGTCCTGCACTTCCTCCCGGCGGCCCGCGGGCTCACAGGCCCCGGCGCCGCCACCCGGACCGTGCTCGACGGCGGGTCGGCGGCCCACGGCGACGGGCTGGGCTGCTCTCCGGCCACACGCTGTACGTTCGACGAACCGAGGACGGCGGCCGTCCAGGGGGCCGGCTCTACGTGGTCAATGCGGCCTTCGACTCCGACTGGTCGGACCCGGCGACCGCCTCGACGATCGTCAGCTGCCCGCCGTGATCTGCGGGGCCGGCTCGTACTTGTAGTTCGCCGATCCGAAGTTCTTCTTCACGGCGGCCTCCCAGGAGCCGTCCGAGATCATCTTCTTGAGGGCGGTGTTGATCTTGCCCTGGAGTGCGGTGTCGCCCTTCTTCACGCCGATGCCGTAGTTCTCGTTGCTCAGGCTCAGCCCGACCAGCTTGAACTTGCCCTCGTTGCCCTTCCGGGCGGCGAACCCGGCCAGGATGGAGTTGTCCGTGGTCATGGCGTCGACCAGGTTGTCCTGGAGGGCGACGAGGCACTCCGAGTAGCCGAGGAGCTCAAGAAGGCTCGCCTTGGGGGCGAGCTTGTTCTTGACGTTCTCAGCCGAGGTGGAGCCGGTGACCGAGCAGAGCTTCTTGTTGTTGAGGTCCTCGGCCTTGGTGATGGTGGTGTCGTCGGCGCGGACCAGCAGGTCCTGGTGCGCGAGGAAGTACGGGCCGGCGAAGTTGACCTTCTCCTTGCGCTTCTCGTTGATCGAGTAGCTGGCGGCGACGAACTTGACCTCGCTGTACTGGAGCAGCAGCTCCCGGTCCGAGCTGTCGACCTGCTTGAACTCGATCCGGTCCGGCTTGTAGCCGAGCTCCTTGGCCACGTACGTCGCCACGTCCACGTCGAAACCGGTGAAGGTGCCGTCCGGCTCGCGCATGCCGACGCCCGGCTGGTCGAACTTGATGCCGATGGCGATGGTCCCCTTCCCGCCGTCGTCACCGCCGCATCCGGAAGCGGTGAGGACGAGGCCGATCACTGCGGCGACCGCACCGGCCTTGGGAACCTTCATGCTGCACTCTTTCCTCGGAACGCGGATCGCGGATCGCGCGGGTACGGGCACGCGGAAGCAGCACGGTGGTGCCGGGATCACCGGAGCACGGAACCGCGCGCACGTGAAGACGCGTGTATGAGGAAGCTAGGAAAGCGACAGGCACAGTGTCACTGGATCTGAGGAAAACTTGAGGTAACGATCCGGTTCGGCCGCAGATTCGGCGGCCGACCCGGACCTGGGCGGGAGAGGGGCTGGGTGCGTGGCTGCTGGTGGGGTAAGGGTCGACGGGAATGTGCTGGTGCTGGGCACGGCGAGGGTCAGCTTCATGCGGACCCTGCGGCTGCCCGAGTCGGGCACGCACGGGCTGCCGCCGGGACTGGGGCAGTTCCCGCTGCGGCGGGTGGAGGACTATCCGGACACGGCGCCGCCGCAGTGGCTGGCCAAGGGCGGGGTGATGCTCCCCGTCTACCTGCGCGAGGCGATGTGGCTCGGCTTCGGCGGGACCCTGGAGCCCGCCGCGGTCCAGGTCGGCGTCGGCAAGGTGTGCGCGGTCTCCGGTGAGCGCTGGACGGGCCGGCTCGCGCGGCGCCCGCAGAACTACGTGGTACTGCCCCGCCAGCCCTGGCTCGACGGGATCAACTCGGGCGACGGGACGGTACGCCAGTTCGTGGCCGTACCGCTCGGCCTCGGCGGGACCGTGGAGGGGCAGGTCACCGGCGAGGAGACCACGGGCGGGGTGCAGCTCCAGGCGTTCGCGCTGAACCCGGAGCCGCTGGCGCGGTGGCGGGAGGCGGAGCAGCTGAGCGCCGGGCGGACGCGGGGGTTCACCGGCGGTTACGGGGGCGGGCCGATGCCGCCCCCGATGGCGGCCGCCCCGGGAGCGGCGCCCGCCGTGCCCCGGCCGGGCGGCGCGGCTCCGGCGGCCCCCGCGATGGGGCTCGGAGTCGGCGGTTCCATGCGTCAGGAGGTGTACGGGGACGACCGGCCGCTGTCCGACTGGGCCGAGGAGGCGGCCGGGCGGGTCTTCGTCCACCTGGTCACCCCGCCCGCGTGGCGCCGGATCACCGGGGAGGAGCCGCCGCCCTCGCCCGTCGACCGGGCCGCCTACACCAAGGCCGGGCTGCCCTGGTTCGACTACTACGACGAGTCCGCCGCCGACCTCGCGCCGGCCGGCCCGCTGACCGCGGTGCAGCCCGTGGGGGAGTGGCTCGGCGACGACCACGCCCCCTGGACCCCGCCCTCCCCGGGCCAGGTCAAACCGCTCGGCAACGCCCCGCGGCCGGGCGTACCGGTCCAGGACGGCGACTGGTGAGCCCGGCCGGCGCTGGCCGGTTACGTACGGTCGGCCGGGGCGGACCGCCGGCCGCATGACAGCATGGCGGGGCAACGCAGGACTGTGGAGGGGGAGTTCGGTGAGCGGACTACGCAAGGGCCTGGCCAAGGTGGAGATCGCGCTGCGGTGGGACCCCAGCCCGGCTGGAACGCCCGCGCACGACCTGGACATAGTGGCCGCGGTGTACGGGGCCGCGGACCCGTACGGCCGGCCGGTCCACCTGGTGCACTTCGGCAGCCGGTCCCCCGACGGCACCATCACCCTGGACCGGGACAGCCACACCGGACAGGGGTTCGGCTTCGACGAGGTGATGACCATCGAACTGGACCGGATGTCAACGGAGTTGGGCCGCGTGGTGGTGGGGGTCGTGATCCAGGCCGGGTCGACGACGTTCGCCGAAGTCGCCGGCAAGGGGCTCAGGATCCGGGAGGGCTACACCGACCTCGCGGAGGATGACTTCGCGGGCGTCCCGGGCGCCACCGCGGCCACGGTCGCCGAATTCACGCGCGACGAATCCGGCGCCTGGTCGCTGGACGCCGCGGTACGGGGCTTCGACGCCGATCCGGAGGAGTACGCCCGGGTGATGGGCGCCGCCCGGGGCTGACGCCTGCCGGGCCGCGCAGATCGGGCGGCGGTCACTCCCTGAGGGTGACCGCCGCCCGGTCCGGGTGGCGCGCTGCCGCCGTCCCCACGAGGCAGCGCGGGCAGGTCGCCGTCCGGTCATCGAAGACGGCGGCCCGCCGGTTCAGGAGGCCTGAGCGGCCGGGGGTGAAGCGGTCGCGGGTACGGGCTCCGCGGGTGCGGGCGCCGTGGGTGTGGCCTCCGCGGGGGAGGCGGAGCCCAGGCCCAGGGCCGGAAGCAGGGCCGCGTCGACGAACCGGACCAGGTAGTCGGCGTCGGCGTACCGCCCCTCCAGTACCGGCCGGATGCGCAGCACGCCCATCAGCTGGGCGGGCAGGAACTCCACGGCCGGGTGCTCCGCGGCGATCTCGCCGCGCGCCACCGCCCGCTCGACCATCGCGTCGAACGCCGCCAGCTCCGGCTCGACCAGCGCCTCGCGCAGCGCCGCCTGGAGCTCCTCGTCGCTGAGCACGGCGTGCCCCAGAGCCTGGGTGAGCAGGGTGTCGCGGCCCGAGGTGCCGGCCGCGATCCGGGCCGCCTCGCGCAGGTCCCCGGCCAGGGTGCCGGTGTCCACGGCGGCGAGCGTGCCCTGCCGGTTCGCGCGCAGGGCGGCCGCGACGAGCTGGGGCTTGGTCTTCCACTGCCGGTAGAGCGTGGACTTGCCGCAGCAGGCCCGGGCCGCGATGCCCTCCATGGTCAGGGCCTCGTAGCCCTGCTCGCGCAGCTGCTCCAGGACGGCGTCGTAGAACTGCCGCTCCCGCTCCGGGGTGATCTTCGAGCGGCGCGCGATGCTCGGCGTCGGCGACGTCATGTGGTGCGGCTCTCCTCGGGGGCGCCTCGGTGCCTTCATGGCTGGATCTCGTTCCAGTCGAAGTCTACGGGAACGCAAGCGTATCGGTACACCCTCGTATCGATACGCCAATGTATCGATACACTGGCGTGTCGATGTGTGCCCGTGTACAGGAAGAGAGACCGGGGGATGACCTCCCAGACCACACCCGCCGAGGCAGGTGCCGGACCAAGAACCGATCGGCGCCGCCGCCTCATACGCGAGCTGCTGCTCGTCGCGGGCCTCTTCGCCGTCTACAAGGCGGGCCGGATGCTCTCGACCGGCCGCACCGACGAGGCCTTCCGCAACGCCACGCGCGTCTGGGACGCCGAGCGCGCCCTGCACCTGCCGGGTGAGGGAACGATCCAGCGGCTGCTCCTGCACGGCGACGCACTCGTGCAGAGCGCGAACACGTACTACGCGGCCGTGCACTTTCCGGCCACCGCGCTCTTCCTCGTCTGGCTCTACCTGAAGCGCCCGGCGCACTACCTGTGGACCAGGCGGGTCCTCGCCCTGCTGACCGGCGCCGCCCTCGCCCTGCACCTGTCCTTCCCGCTCGCGCCCCCGAGGATGCTCGGCGAGGCGCACCTGGTCGACACCGGCCAGGTCTACGGGCCCACCGTCTACGGGGCCGCGCCCGCCACCGACACCATGGCGAACCAGTTCGCCGCCATGCCCTCCCTGCACTTCGGGTGGGCGCTGATGCTGGCCCTCGGGATGATCGCGGCCACCCGGTCCCGCTGG
This sequence comes from Streptomyces sp. NPDC060028, assembly GCF_042736725.1. NCBI lineage: Bacteria > Bacillati > Actinomycetota > Actinomycetes > Kitasatosporales > Streptomycetaceae > Streptomyces > Streptomyces sp. NPDC060028. The sequence continues at coordinate 36,082 of NZ_JBHWVJ010000003.1, forward strand.
CGCGTCCTGTGGCTGCTGCACCCGCTGCTGACCCTGCTGGTGATCGTCGGCACGGCCAACCACTACTGGCTCGACGCCGTCGTGGCGACCGTGCTGCTCGGTGCGGCCCTGCTGCTGATCCCGCGCCCGGCCGGCCGGTCCCTGGTGGCCGTACGGAGCCTGCCGCGGCAGCGCACCGCCGCCGGCGCGGCCACCGCCGCTGGCGCGGAGACCGTGGGGGTGGTGCGATGAACGCCACCCTCGTCGCCGTCGCACTCTGCTTCGCCTCGGCCGCCACCTACGCGGCGGCCGCCGTGGCCCAAGAGCGCCTCGCTCGCCGCGCCACCGCCCGCAGCGCCAAGTCCCTGCTCGGCAACAGCGCCTGGTGGTGGGCGGCCGGCCTGAACGCCGCCGCCGCACTCCTGCACGCGGCCGCCCTGCGCTACGGACCGCTCACCCTGGTCCAGCCGCTCGGCGCCCTCACCCTCGTCGCCGCGGTCCCGCTGGGCGCGCACGGCGCCGGACGCCGGGTCGCCGCCACCGAGTGGCGGGGCACCCTGGCCACCGTCCTCGGGCTCGGCCTGCTCCTGCTCCCGGCCTCCGGACCGGCCCCCGACGACACCCTCACCCTGGCCGAGGCCCTCGCCGTCTCGGGCGCGACCGCCGCGGTGATCACCCTGCTGACCGTACGCAGGGACACGCGCTCCGGGCTGCGCCACGCGACGGCGTCCGGGCTGGCCTCGGCGGCCGCCTCCGCCCTGACCCAGACCGTCGCCGTGGCGGCCGGCCGCGGCGGGGCCCTGCTCAGCCTCCGCGTCGTCGCCGTGGCCCTGCTCGTGGTGGTCTTCGCCGTCGGCGGCCTGCTGCTGTCCCAGCGCGCCTACCGCGGCGGCCTCGGAGCCCCGCTCGCGGTGGTCAACCTGGCCAATCCGCTGGCCGCGGCCGCGATCGGAATGGTCCTGCTCGGCGAACGCCTCCAGGGCGGCGCGCTCGGGGTCCTGCTGGCCGTGGCGGGCGCCCTCGCGGCGGCCCGCGGGGTCCTGCTGCTCACCCGTACCGCCCCGCCGGCCGTACCCGCGGCGGCGGGCGTGCCCACCGCCGCGGCGGCGCCCGCGATGACCCACGCGGCGGCCTGACCGGCCACGGCCGAGAACCGTTCCGGCCGGGTGCGCGTCCTCGGGGGTGAATACGCGCACACGAACGAAGCGGAGTGAACAGGCATGGGGATCGTCAGCTGGATCATCCTGGGACTGCTGGCCGGGGCGATAGCCAAGGTCCTGCTGCCCGGCCGGGACCCCGGCGGCCTGATCGGGACCACCCTCATCGGCGTCGCGGGCGCCTTCATCGGAGGCTGGCTCTCGGCGAAGTTCCTGGACCGCCCGATCCAGGACGAGTTCTTCGACCTCGCCACTTGGGGCTCCGCCATCGGGGGCTCCCTGGTCCTGCTCGTCGGCTACCGGATCCTGTTCGGCAACTCCCGCGACTGAGCCCCGCGGACCCGCGTCCATGGCGCGGGAACGGTCCCGCCGCCGGATCTGAGGGGCGCTTACCGGCGAGATCCGGCCAGAGGCGGGCCGCGGCTCTGGCGGGGTGCGGGGCGGCCGCGTTTCACTGCCGGTCCATGAGACGACACAGGATCATGGGCCTGCTCGGCGCGCTCGCGCTGGCCACGGCCACCCTGGCCGCCGCGGGACCCGCGAGCGCGGCCGCCCCCACCGGCCCCACCCCGCCGGCCGAGTTCGGCACCGACTGGCACGACCCCCTCACCGCGGCCCCGCCCGTCGCCCGGCCCGCGACCCGGGCCTGCGAGGTGACCCTGGCGGAGGCGCAGTTCCGGGACTACACCCCGTACCGCGGGACCTACGCCCCGCCCACGTCCTGCGGCACCGGCTCCTGGGCCAAGGTCGTGCTCCGCCTCGACGGCAAGGTCAAGGGCCGCCAGTACGACCGCCTGGGCCACCTCTCGGTCGGCGGCGTCGAGATCTTCCACACCTCCACCCCCGAGCCCTCGCCCGACGGCATCACGTGGTCCGTCGAGAAGGACGTCACCCACTACCGCGACGCCCTCAGCCGCCCCCAGCCGGTCGAGATGCTCATCGGCAACGTCGTCAACGACACCTACACCGGCGTCATCGACGTCAAGGTCACCCTGACCTTCTACGCCGCCGACCGCCGCACCCCGGCCCCCGAGACGCCCGACCGCGTGCTGCCGCTCACCGGCCCGACCGTCACCACCCCGCGCAACACCGAACGGCTCCTCGCCGAGGTGTACGCCACCGGCTCCGGCGGCGGCTGCGAGGAGTACTGGTACATGACCACCCCCGACGAGGCCCCGTACTCCTGCAAGGCCGCCGACGGCCCCTACCGCGAGGTCCAGGTCTCCGTCGACGGACAGCTCGCCGGCCTCGCCGCGCCCTTCCCCACCGTCTGGACCGGCGGCTGGTCCAACCCGTTCCTCTGGTACGTCACCCCCGGCCCCCGCGCCTTCGACGTCCAGCCGGTCCGCTACGACCTCACCCCCTACGCGGCCGTCCTCAACGACGGCCTCCCGCACCGGATCGAGGTCCACGTCGCCGGGGTCCCGGCCGGGCAGAGCGGCTGGAACACCCCCGCCAACCTGCTGCTCTGGCAGGACGGGGGCCGCGAGATCGTCACGGGCGCGCTGACCCGGCACGAGGAGGGCGCACCCGAAGGCTCCTCCCGCTGGACACCCGCCGCACCCGGCGCCGAGCACCGGCTGGACACCGAGGGCGGCCACCGCCTCACCGTCGCCGGGCGCCTCGACACCTCCCACGGCCGCGTCACCACCACCGTGACGCGGGTCGTGCGGGCCACCTCCGTCCACCGCTGGACGGCGGGCGAGAACCAGGACGCTCTCACCGCCACCTGGACCGACGAGGAGACGGTGACCCGCGGGGCGAACGCCACCCGCACGCAGCGCACGTACACGATGGACGGCGAGACCACCCTCGGCGCCGACGACCGGCTGCGCACCGTCCTCTCGCTCGGCGACCGCGCGGACACCGTGACCCTGCGCGGCGGCCGGCAGGTCGACTGGTCCCGCCTGGACGACCGTTACACGGGCGACGCCTCGTACACGGCCAACGTCCCGCGCGATCAGCGCCACGCCGTCGCCACCACCACCGCCCGCTACCGGCTCCTGGGCTCGGAGGCGCCCGGCGGCTGCTACGACCGTACGGTGGCCACCGCGCAGGGCACCGTGACGGTGGACCGCCGACGCTGCTGACACCGGCGGCCCCTACGATGACCGGCCATGGACAACAGTGAGGCCGGCAGACAGCTGATCGGCGGGCGCTTCGAACTGATCGCCCCCCTGGGCAGCGGCGGCATGGGAACGGTGTGGCGCGCCCGCGACATCGCATTGCACCGCGAGGTCGCACTCAAGGAGGTGCGCCCGCCGGACCCGGCGACCGCCGCCGCCCAGCCGGCTCTCGCCGACCAACTGCGCGCACGGGCCGTCCGCGAGGCCCGTGCGCTGGCCCGCCTCGCGCACCCGCACGTGGTCACGATCCACCACATCGTGGAGCCGGCGGACGGCGCCGAAGGACACCCGTGGATCGTGATGGAGCTGGTCAGGGGCGGCTCCCTGTACGACCGGCTGGCCTCGGGGCCGATGCCGGTGGCCGAGGTGCTGCGGCTCGGACTGGACGTGCTCTCCGCGCTGCGCGCCGCGCACGCCGAGGGGGTCCTGCACCGGGACGTGAAGCCGGCCAACGTGCTGCTGCGGCCCGACGGTTCGGCCGTGCTCACCGACTTCGGGATCGCGGCGCTGCACGGGTCGACCGCGCTGACCTCCACCGGGGTGCTGATCGGCTCCCCCGAGTACATCGCGCCGGAGCGGGTGCGCGGCGAGGAGGGGCTGGCGGCCTCCGACCTGTGGTCGCTGGGCATGCTGCTGTACGTGGCCGCGGAGGGGGTCCATCCGCTGCGCCGGGCCACGAGCCTGGCCACGGTGGTCGCCGTGCTGGACGAGCCCATCCCCGCGCCGGTCCGCGCCGGGCCGCTGGGGCCCGTACTGGAACGGCTGCTGGTACGGGATCCGGGTGCGCGTCCGGGCGGCGAGGAACTGGAAGCTCTGCTCCGCAATGCGAGCAGTGCTCTTGGCGGCGCCACCCCGGTGACGCCTCCCGTCGCGCTGGGCCGGTACGGGCCGCCGACACCGCCCCCGCCTCCACCCCTGCCCCCGGCGCCGGGGTCCAACCCGTACGCGGCCACCGTGCCCGTCGCGGCCCCGGCCGCCCCGCGCCGCCGGCCGGTCCTGATCGCCGGGCTGCTCGCGGTGGTCCTGGCGGCCGGCGTGGCCGGCGCGGTGAAGTGGCTCCCGGACGGCGACACCCGCGGCGGGGACGCGAAGGGCGGCGCGAGCCCCGTCGCCTCGAGCGCCGGCCCGGACCCCTCCCCGAGCCGGACCCCTGGCCTGACCCCGAAGGCGAGCACCCCGCCGTCCGGCGCCCCCGTCGATCCGCCCAAGGGCATGATGATCACGCCCGCCAACATCCGCACCGCCATCGAGGCTTTCAAGCAGCAGACCGGCACCACCACCTTCGTGAACATGCGGATCTACGACGACTACGTGATCACCTCGATCCCCACCGCCCCCGGAGCCAGGACCGTCGACTCCTGGCAGTACCGCAACGGCGCCGCCAAGCGCAGCGGTCCGGCCGGCACGGTCAAGGACGGCGACCCGCTGATCGACATGGCCAAGGTCAACTGGGACGCCCTGCCCGCCCTCCTGGAACAGTCCAAGAAGGACCTCGGCGTCCCGAACCCGACCTCGCGCTACATCAACGTCGAGACCTGGCAGGACGGGACCCCGTCCATGCGCCCCTACCTCAGCGACCCGTACGGCCAGGGCGGTTATGTGCTCGCGGACACCGATGGCAAGGTCAAGAAGGTCTACCGCAACTGACGAGGGAGCACGACCGCCATGCCCACCTGGCGCACCACGCTGACCGCGGCCGGGATTCGCGACCCCCGGCTGCGGGCGGACTACACACACGCCGCACGCCGGGTGCTGCGCCGCGAACCGGCCCCATACCTGGCCCTGCGGCTGCTGGCCGCGCCGCCCCTGGTGCCCTGGCTCGCCGCCGGCCTCGCCTTCATGAACCGCGTCGACGACGTCGCCGAGACCGGCACCCCTGAGCAACGGGCGAAAGGTCTGGAGGAGTTGGCCGCCGAGGTGGACACCGCCCTGCGGGACGGGGGGAGCCCCGACCCGCTGCTGCGCGCCTACGCCCACGCCGTCGGCTCCCGCGCTCTGCCCGCCCACTGGGTCAGCCGCTTCCTCGAGGGCGCGGCCACCGCCGAAGCCGGCTTCGGCGGATTCGCCACCGAGGAGGAGTTCCAGGAGTACCTCGACGCCTATGCCTGGCCCGGCGTGGTGGTCTTCACCGGCCTCCAGTACCAGGGCGGCCCCGACGCCGAACAGGCCGCGGGCTGGCGGCGGTTCGTGGACGCCGCCCAGCGGGTCGACTTCCTGGCCGACCTCGCCGGGGACCTCGCGGAGGGGCGCCTGTGCATTCCGGGCTCGCGCCTGGCCGAGCACTCCGTGACCCGCGCCGATCTGGAACGGGCCCGCGACACCCCGGCCGTACGCGAGCTCCTCGCCGCCGAGTGCGGGCGCGCCCGCACCGCCCTGGCGGCCGCCGACGGCATCCTCGGCCTCGCCGAACCGGGGCTGCGGCCGGTGATCGCCACCATGACGGAGCTCATGGAGCACCAGCTCACCGCCGTGGAGCGGGCCGGGGCCGGCGCCCTGCGCAAGGACACCGGCTACGGGGTCGCCGCGCCCCTGCGGACCCTGGTCCGCGCCCGGGCGCGACGGCGGCGTGTGACCGCATGATGTGGTCCCTGCCGCCGGCGCCCGGCCACGTGCCGGATCAGTACGGGCCGTTGACGTTGTCGATCGAGCCGTAGCGGGCGGCCGCGTAATTGCAGGCGGCCGTGATGTTGGCGACCGGGTCGTAGGAGTCCAGGGACGTGCCGGCGACGTGATAGGCGCGGAAGGTCGGGTCGATCACCTGGAGCAGCCCCTTGGAGGGAATGCCGGCGGCGGCGTTGGAGTCCCAGTTGTTGATGGCCAGCGGATTGCCGGAGGACTCCCGGATCACGTTGCGGTGAATTCCGTCGTAGCTGCCGGGAATTCCGTGCCGGGCCATGACGTCGAGGGACTCGCGGATCCAGCCGTCGAGGTTGTCCGCGTAGGACTTGGCGGGCTTCGCGACCGCCTGGACTGCCTGGACCGCCGTCGCGGTGGTCTTCGCCTCGGCGGCGAGCGTCAGCTTGAGGCCGGGGCGGATGACCGACGGGTCGGAGCCGACGATGCCCCGGTTCGCCTCGTAGAGCTGCTGCCAGCCGCCGCTGACGGAGTGCTCCGCCGCGATCTTGGAAAGGGAGTCACCGCTGACCACGGAGTACGTCGTCGGCGCGGCCGCCACCTGCGCCGCACCGGCCGTGGTCGCGCTGATCAGCGGAAGGGCCAGGGCCGCGCCGCCCGTGCCGGCGAGGGCCAGCTTGCGGGTGAGCGGGTGGTGCTTCGGCCGGCGGTGCTTTCCCTTTGCGGGCATGGCGGAATTCCTCACGTGCGGGGTACGGGAGAGCCCTGGTGGTGGCCGGATGAGACAGCTGACCACTGGGAACGAGGCGACCGTAAGTGAGCCCGCACGGCTGGAACAAGGCTTGAATTCGACCCGGAGATCCACATCCCGCTTTCAGCCCGGCAAATGACCTTGAAAAGGCCCGCGGGGAATTGCCAACTTTCCCGGCGGGAAAAGGGAATCGGCCATTTCGGGGAAATGATGTTGAAGTGGCCGGCGTGACTCACATCACGGGCCGGGGCGGCGCTTCCCAATACGGGCAAGTCGCCTCTCCGTATGCCTGATTCGGGCGACTCGCGCGTTATCCGCGAATCGCCCATTCAGGACTCTTTCGGGACTCCGTGAGCTCCTTCAGTGCCGCCGTCACCGCATCCGGGCTCGCCGGGAGCAGCGGGAGGCGCACGTCCGGGGTCGGGATACGGCCCTGGGCGTGCAGCACCCCCTTGATGACCACCGGATTGGGCTCGCTGAAGGCCGCCGCGGAGAGCCGGGCCAAGGCGTGGCCCAGAGCGCGCGCCCGCTCCGCCTCGCCCGCCCGCCAGGCCGCCGCGAGCTCCACGAACCGCGCCGTTTCGAGGTGCGCCGAGGCGAGGATCCCGCCCGCCGCGCCGAGCGCGAGCAGGGGCGAGACCAGCGCGTCGTCGCCCGCCAGCACGTCGAAACCGTCCGGCAGTTCACCGAGCAGCGCCACCGTGTCCTGGTCGATGCCGCCGGCCGCGTACTTCACCCCGGCCACCCCGGCGAGCGACCCCAGGGCCCGCAGCGCGGCCGCGTCCAGCGGCTGCCCGGTCCGGTACGGGATGTGATAGACGATCAGCGGTACGGGGCTCACCTCGGCCAGCCGCGCGAAGTGCGCCAGCACCCCGGCCGCCCCCGCCCGGACGAAGGACGGCGCCGTCACCAGCGCGGCCCGCACCTCGGGCCACCGCGCCAGCCGGGCGAGCGAGGCTTCGGCGGCCCGGGTGCCGCTCGCCCCGGCCCCCACGGTCAGGGGCGCGCCGCGCTCCCGGCAGACCCGCGCGCAGACCTCGGTGACCAGGTCGCGCTCCGCCTCGTCGAGGGTGGCCGCCTCGGCGGTGGTGCCGAGCGCCACGATCCCGGCGGCGCCCGCGTCGAGCACCTCGTGCGCGAGGGCTTCCAGGGCGTCGGCGGCGATGTCCCCGCCGGCCGCGAAGGGGGTGATCAGAGGTACGTGGATCCCGTGCAGGGAGAGTTCCTGTCGCATGCCGTCGAGCCTGGCCTGCCTGGAGCATCGAATCCAGTTCGCGTTTCTTACCTGAACCGTAAGCTGGACCGATGCTCGACGTACGACGCCTGCGCCTGCTGCGCGAACTCGCCCGCCGCGGGACCATCGCCGCCGTGGCCGAGGCCCTCTCCTTCAGCCCTTCGGCGGTGTCCCAACAGCTCGGCGTCCTCGAACGGGAAGCCGGGCTGCCGCTGCTGGAGCGCACCGGCCGCCGGGTCCGGCTCACCCCCGCCGGACAGAACCTGGTCCGGCACGCCGAAGCCGTGCTGGAGCGGCTGGAACAAGCCGACGCCGATCTCGCCGAGGCCCGCAGCGGCCTGGCCGGGGGGCTGCGGATCGGGGCCTTCCCCACGGCCACCCGGGCCATCGTCCCGGCGGCGCTGGTCGCCTTGGCCCGCCGCCATCCGGCGCTGGAGCCGATGGTCTCGGAGACCGACCCGGCGGCGGTCGCGCACGCGCTGCGGGCCGGGGACCTGGACGTGGCCCTGGTCCACGAGTACGACTTCGTGCCGACCCCGGACGAGCCGGGGCTGGCCACCGAGCCGCTGTACCGGGAGGCGATGTACCTGGCGGCGCCGGTGACCGACCCGGAGCGGACCGGCCCGGGCGCCGGCCCTGACTCAGGCCCTGACTCCGGCCCTGACTCAGGCGCAGACCAGCGCGCGGTGCTCCGTACGTACGCCGACGCGCCCTGGATCACCGCCACGCCCGGCACGCTCTGCCGGGCCATGACCGTGCGGGCCTGCCAGGCCGCCGGGTTCACCCCGCGGGTCCGCCACCAGGTCGACGAGTTCGCCACCGTGCTCGCGCTGGTCGCGGCCGGGCAGGGGGTGGCCGTGGTACCGCAGCTCGGGGTCGCGGGCCCCGCCGATCCGGCCGTCGGCCTCACCCGCTTGCTCATGGAACGCCGTACGAAGGTGGCCTTCCGCAGCGGAGCCGCCACCCACCCTGCCGTGGCCGCCTTCGGCGCGGCCCTGCGGGAGGCGCTTCCGCCGGAATTGGCCGGATCGCGCGGCGGGATGTGACACAACTCCCTTGTACGGGGGTGTCCGTGTACGTTGCTCATGGGATCCGAACCAGATCGAGAGCGGGGCAGCACGTGACACATCGCGTACGAGGGGTCATCGCCCGGAGCAAGGGCGCGCCGGTGGAGACGACGACGATCCTCGTACCCGACCCGGGAGCCGGCGAGGCGCTCGTGCGGGTCCAGGCCTGCGGGGTCTGCCACACCGACCTGCACTACCGGGAGGGCGGGATCAACGACGAGTTCCCCTTCCTGCTCGGCCACGAGGCCGCCGGAATCGTCGAATCGGTCGGTCCGGACGTCACCTCCGTCGCGCCCGGCGACTTCGTGGTCCTCAACTGGCGTGCGGTGTGCGGCAACTGCCGGGCCTGCAAGCGCGGCCGCCCCTGGTACTGCTTCGCCACGCACAACGCCACCCAGCGCATGACCCTGGAGGACGGCACCCCGCTCTCGCCCGCCCTCGGCATCGGGGCCTTCGCCGAGAAGACCCTGGTCGCGGCCGGGCAGTGCACCAAGGTCGACCCGGCCGCCGCGCCCGCCGCCGCCGGACTGCTCGGCTGCGGGGTGATGGCCGGCCTCGGCGCCGCCCTGAACACCGGCAACGTCGGCCGGGGCGACTCCGTCGCCGTCATCGGCTGCGGGGGAGTGGGCAACGCGGCCGTCGCCGGCGCCCGGCTGGCGGGGGCCTCGCGGATCATCGCCGTGGACCTCGACGACCGGAAGCTGGCGTGGGCGCGGGGCCTGGGCGCCACGCACACCGTCAACGGCCGCAGCGAGGACGTGGTCAAGGCCATCCAGGGCCTGACCGGCGGCAACGGCGCGGACGTGGTCATCGAGGCCGTGGGGCGCCCCGAGACCTACCGGCAGGCCTTCTACGCGCGCGACCTGGCGGGCACCGTGGTCCTGGTCGGCGTCCCGACCCCGGACATGAAGCTCGAACTCCCGCTCATCGACGTCTTCGGACGCGGCGGCGCCCTCAAGTCCTCCTGGTACGGGGACTGCCTGCCCGAGCGGGACTTCCCCCTGCTCATCGACCTCTACCTGCAGGGCCGGCTCGACCTGGACGCCTTCGTGTCCGAGAGGATCCCGCTGGACGGGGTCGAGGACGCCTTCGCGCGGATGGAGCGCGGCGAGGTGCTCCGGTCGGTCGTCGAGTTCTGACGGCCCACCCGTAAGGCCCAAGCCCTGGCTGGGCCCCGTACTAGACTCGGGTGAACCGCACCCGCGCCCCGACCGTGACCCGTTCGGGGCGCGGGTTTCCGCACCTCCTCGTACACCAGGGGCAGTCCGTGACCACCGCGCACACCTACCGTCAGCCCGGCACCGTCCTGACCGACCACCACTTCACCGTCCCGCTCGACCACGACCGCCCCGACGGCGAGCGGATCGAGCTGTACGCGCGCGAGATCGTCGCCACCGGCAAGGACCCGGCCACGCTGCCCTGGCTGCTGTACCTGGAGGGCGGCCCAGGCTTCGGCGCCCGGCGGTTCATCGGCCGCCAGGCCTGGCTGGAGCGGGCCCTCGCCGAGTACCGGGTGCTGCTCCTCGACCAGCGCGGAACCGGCCGCTCCACCCCGGTGAACCGGCAGACCCTGCCCCTGCGCGGCACGCCCGCCGAACAGGCCGAGTACCTCGCCCACTTCCGCTCCGACGCCATCGTGCGCGACGCCGAGGCCATCCGCCCCGCCCTGACCGGCGGCGCGCCCTGGACCGTGCTCGGGCAGAGCTTCGGCGGCTTCTGCGCCACCCGCTACCTCGCCGCCGCCCCCGAGGGCCTCGCCGCCGTCCTGATCACCGGCGGTCTCCCCTCGCTGACGGCCACCGCCGAGGAGGTGTACGAGGCGGCCTACCCCCGCATGGAGCGCAAGAGCCTCGCGCACTACGCCCGTTACCCCATGGACGTGGAGCGGGCCCGGCGGATCGCCGCCCACCTCGCCGCGCAGCCGGCCGAACTCCCCGGCGGGCACCGCCTCACCGTCGAGGCCTTCCAGTCCCTCGGCATCCTCCTCGGCACGGGCGACGGCAGCCACCAGCTGCACTACCTCCTGGAGGACGCCTTCGTCCCGACCCCGGCCGGACCCGCCCTCTCCGACGCCTTCCTGGAGGAGGTCCGCGGGCTCCTCTCCTTCGCCGGGCACCCCCTGTACGCGCTGATCCACGAGTCGATCTACGCCCAGGACCCCGCCGCCCCCACGGGCTGGGCGGCCGACCGGGTGCGCGCCCGGCACCCGCGCTTCGACGCGGCCAAGACCCTGACGGGCGACGAGCCGCTGCTCTTCACCGCCGAGAACGTCCACCCCTGGCACTTCGCCGCCGACCCGGCCCTGGCCCCGCTGCGCGAGACCGCCGAGCTGCTGGCCGCCCGTACCGGCTGGCCGGCCCTCTACGACCCGGCCCGGCTCGCTGCCAACGAGGTGCCGGTGGCCGCCGCCGTCTACCACGACGACCTCTACGTGGACACCGGGCACTCCCTGGAGACCGCGCGCGCGATCCGGGGCCTGCGGACCTGGGTCACCGACGAGTTCGAGCACGACGGCGTCCGGGCGGGCGGCCCGCGCGTACTCGACCGTCTGCTGGCCCTCGTACGGGACGACGTGGCCCGGTAGCGAGCGAGGGCTCCGGCGGCACGCACCCGGGACCGGCCGCCGGATCACGTCCGGCCCCGGCCCCGCCGGGGCCGGCTCAGGCCTCGTCGAGGAGGATCCGCGCGAGTTCGGCGGGCCGGGAGAACATCGGCCAGTGGCCGGTGTCCATCTCGACCAGCCGCCAGTGCTCGCTCGTCAGCAGCTTGGCCACGTCCTCGCTCGGCTCGGCGCCGTCCAGCAGGCACTTGACGTACGTCGCCGGAAGATCGCCGAGCGGTCGCGCCAGCACGGCCGGCTCGGACAGCGTGGCGCCGGGGTGCGGCGTCGAGCCGTTCACGATGCGGGATATCTGCTCAGCGGTGAGGTCCTGGCCTTCGTATTCGTCGGCGGTTCGCGGAGCCCAGAAGCCGCCGTTCCCCGCGAGCTCGGCCTCCATGCTCGCCGGGCCCTCCCACCAACCGGAGACGAACGACTCGCCGTCCGTCGGCACATTGGCATCGACGAACACCACGCGCTCCAGCCGGTCGCCGATCCGCTCGGCGGCCTGCCCGACGGGAATGCCCGCGTAGCTGTGTCCGACCAGGACGACGTCGCGCAGATCGCGGCGCTCGATCTCCTCGACTATGTCCTGGACATGAGTCTGCTGTCCGGCCGCCACACCCCGCTTCTCGGCGACTCCGGACAGCGTGACGGGATGGGCGCGGTGACCGGCCCCGCGCAGATGCGCCGCCACCTCCTCCCACGCCCACGATCCGAGCCAAACGCCTGGTACCAACACGAAATCCGTCATGGAGGCACCGTAGCCGCCGGGTCTGACAACGCCCCCGCCAGCACTCGCTTATTGTGCGGCGTATGAGCGAACAACAACGCGATCAGCCCGCGCCCTTGCAGCCCATGCCCACCGACTGGACGCGCGCCCTCGCCGTCGTCGCCCACCCCGACGACCTGGAGTACGGCTGCGCGGCCGCCGTCGCGGACTGGACGGACGGCGGCCGGGAGGTCGTCTACCTCCTCGCCACGCGCGGCGAGGCCGGCATCGACACCGTCGCTCCCGAAACCTGCGCCGCGCTGCGCGAGGCGGAGCAGCGCGCGAGCGCGGCCGTGGTCGGGGTGCGCGAGGTCGAGTTCCTCGACTACCGCGACGGGATCGTCGAGTACGGCCTGGGCCTGCGCCGGGACATCGCGGCCGCCATCCGCCGACACCGCCCGGAGCTGGTGATCACCCTCAACCACCGTGACACCTGGGGCGGGGCGGGCGGCGGCGGTTTCTGGAACACCCCCGACCACAAGGCCGTCGGCCGGGCCACCCTGGACGCCGCCAGTGACGCGGGCAACCGGTGGATCTTCCCCGAACTCATCACCCAGCAGGGCCTGGAGCCCTGGAACGGGGTGCGCTGGGTCGCGGTGGCCGGCTCCAGCACCCCGACCCACGCCGCCGACGCCGGGCCCGGCCTGGAGCGTTCGGTCAAGTCCCTGCTGGAGCACAAGGCGTACATCGAGGTGCTCACCGACCAGGACCCCGAGGAGTACGTACGCACCTTCCTGACGGGCAACGCCCAGCAGGCGGCGGCACGGTTCGGCGGCCGCCCCGCGGTGCCGTTCGAGGTCTTCCCGCGCTGATCGGCGCCCCCTAAGGTGACGGGGTGATCGACACCATCAGCACGGAGATCGCGGAGGGGGAGGAGCGGATCCGTCTGGAGGTCGCGGACGGGATCGGGCTCCTCACCCTGTGCCGGCCGGACAAGCTCAACGGCTGGAGCTGGGAGTCCACGCGCCAACTGGGCCTGCTGGCGGACCGGATCCGCTTCGACCCCGAAATACGAGTGGTCCTGCTGCGGGCCGAGGGCCGGGCGTTCTGCGCGGGCATCGACGTGACGGCCCCGGGCGGCGCGATCACGGGGGAGACCCCGGCGGAGCAGACCCGGAACTACTACGAGGGCATCCGCTGGGTCCACGAGCGCTTCGCCGTCCTGGCCCGCCTTCCGCAGCCGGTGGTGGCCGCGGTCCAGGGGTACTGCCTGGGCTTCGGCTTCGAGCTGGCTCTGATGGCCGACATCCGGGTGGCGGCGAACGACGCCGTCTTCGCCCTGCCGGAAGCCGGCTTGGGCGTGGCCGTGGACGCGGGCGGGGACCTGCGCATAGCCCGAGAGGCGGGCGCGGGCTGGGCCAAGTTCCTCGCGCTGACCGGACGCCGGATCGACGCGGCCACGGCGGAGCGGCTGAACCTGGTCCAACTGGTGGTCCCGCCCGAGGACTTGGCGCAGGTCTCCCGGTCGGTGGCGGCGGAGATCGCGGCGAACGCGCCCCTCGCCGTGCAGGGCATCAAGCGTGCCATCGACGGCTACGCGGACGCCGCCCTGCCCGCCGCCCTCGACCGCGTCGCGATGACCGCGGCCCTCACGCTCACCTCGGACGACTGCCGGGAGGGCTACACCGCCAAGGCCGCGCGCCGGCCCCCGCGCTTCACCGGAGGCTGAGGACGGGGCGGACCGAGAGCGAGTCGATGACGTCCTCCCCGTCCGGTCCGTGGACGAACTCGACCATGGACGGGTTGATGCCGGCGGTGGCCAGCGGCAACCATTCCCGCAGCCGGCCGTAGCCGCCGCAGACGGCCTCGCCGCCGTCCCCGCCGTGCACGGCGCGCCCGCCGCCGCTCAGCTCGGCGCTGTAGACGTCGTACGCGATGCGCAGCCCGAAGGCGTTCCGCTCGAGCCGTGGCCCGGTGGCGCCGCCGTCACCGCCGCCGCCGTACGGAGCGGCGTCGAGGGGATAGTCGTCGCCCCACCGGAACAGCGTCGTGGCACCGGCCCCGCAGGCGTGCTCCCATTCGTCGGGATCGGGCATCCGCAGCCCGCGCGCGGCCAGGACCCCGGGCATGTCGGCCGCGGGCTCGGTCAGTTCCTCTGCCTCGACCGCCATGAGCACGGCGGCGAGCTCCACGGTCCGGGGCGGGGAGAGCTCGTCGGCGAGATGGGCCTTGATGTCGGGCGCCCAGGCGAAGCCCTCGGCCAGGCACTCGGCGTAGTCCGCGACCTGCTCCGGCGTCGGCTGCCACGCCTCCAGATCGAAACCGAGCCGCACCCGCCCGCCCGGTATCAGGGCGAACTCCCGCCCGTCCCGCTCGATGAGCGCGCGGTGCAGCGGGGCGCCGAGGTGCTCGACGGTCTCGACCAGGCGCACCCGGCCGCCCACGTCCGCCGCGGCCTCCCGGGCCAGCCGCCGGGCGGCCGCGGGGCCGAAGGAGCGCCACTGGGCGAGGGTCAGTTCAGCGAGGGTCATACGGGCCATGGTGCCCCGGGCCACTGACAACGGCGGGGTGCGCTACCCGCTACCCGGCAGGCGGCGGCGTGAAGGGGCCGCGGCCCAACTGCTCCCGGACGGGGACCACCTCGGGGTTCACCAGGGACCGGCGCTGCCAGTTCGCGCCGTCCACCACCAGGGTGTGTCCCGTGATGAACCGGGCGTAGGGCGAGGCCAGGAAGGTGGCAGCCCAGCCCAGTTCGCGCGGGGCGCCGACCCGCAGGGCGGGCTGACGGGCGTCCTTGGCGTCGGGCGCGGCCCGTTCCAGGCCGCCGCGGATGTCCTCGGTCATGTCGGCGTGCGGGAACAGCCCGGGGACCAGTCCGTTGATCTGGATGCCGTACGGTCCCCACTCGACGGCGAGCGTCTCCACCAGGTTCTTCACCCCTGCCTTCGCCGCCGCGCTGTGGGCGAAGCCCGGCCCGCCGGTCCAGGCGTACGAGGCGCCGATGTTCACGATCGACCCGGGGCTGCCCGCGGCGAGGTGGCGCCGGCCGAACTCGCGGGTCATGAACCAGGTGCCCGTCAGGGTGATGTCGACGACCGCCCGCCAGGCGTTCGGCGACAGGTCCTCCGCCGGACAGGGGAAGTTGGCGGCCGCGTTGTTGACCAGCACGTCCGGCAGTCCGAAGGCCGCCCCGGCCGCGTCGAAGGCCGCCGCGACCCGCTCCGGATCCCGGATGTCGCAGACGGCCGCGGTCACCCGGCCCGCGCCCGGTACGGCGGCGAGCTCCTCCCGCGCCGACTTCAGCGGCTCGGCCCGGCGCCCCGCGATCACCAGGTCCGCGCCGAGCCGCGCGAACTCGGTGGCGATGGCCTTGCCCAGCCCGGTGCCGCCGCCGGTCACGAGCACCACCCGGCCCGCGTACGTGCCCGGCGGCAGGGCGGCGGCGCCGAGCGGCGGGGGAGCGGGCAGCCCGGGCAGTCGGGGTGTACCGGACGGGCCGCTCTCGGGGGGACGCATGGGTCCATCGATAGCGTGCCGGGGCCCAGATCTCCATGGCCGTGACCGCGCGGGGCCCGATGTGCCCGATTCCGGGCCGCCGGGTTCCCGCGGCCGGGGTTCCCAATGACACAAGCGACCGCTTAGTATGCCGGCGAGCGTGGTTCCTCGACGGCGGCTGGAGGCCCCGGATGCAGGCATGGCGAGTACATACCCCCGGCGAACCCCGCGAGGCCATGCGCCTCGAGGAGGTTCCCGAACCGGTGCCCGGCGAGGGCGAGGTGAAGCTCAGGGTGCTCGCCGCCAACGTCAATTTCCCCGACGCCCTGCTCGTACGCGGCCAGTACCAGATCCGCCCGCCCCTGCCCTTCACCCCCGGCGTGGAGATCTGCGGCGAAACCGAGGACGGCCGCCGCGTCATCGCCAACCCGAGCCTGCCGCACGGCGGCTTCGCCGAGTACGTCACCGCCCCCGCGCGCGCCCTGCTCCCCGCGCCCGACACCCTCGACGACGCCGAGGCGGCCGCCCTGCACATCGGCTACCAGACCGGCTGGTTCGGCCTGCACCGCCGGGCCCGGCTGCAAGCCGGCGAGACCCTGCTCGTGCACGCCGCCGCCGGCGGGGTCGGCAGCGCCGCCGTCCAGCTCGGCAAGGCCGCCGGCGCCACCGTCATCGGGGTCGTCGGAGGCAAGGCGAAGGCCCGTACCGCCGAGGAACTCGGCTGTGACCTCGTCATCGACCGCACGAGCGAGGACCTGGTCGCCCGCGTCAAGGAGTTCACCGCGGGACGCGGCGCCGACGTCGTCTACGACCCGGTCGGCGGCGACGCCTACACCGCCTCCGCCAAATGCGTGGCCTTCGAGGGCCGGATCGTCGTCGTCGGCTTCGCGAGCGGCACCATCCCCGCCCCCGCCCTCAACCACGCGCTGGTGAAGAACTACTCCGTCCTCGGTCTCCACTGGGGGCTCTACGCCATCAAGGAGCCCGCCTCGATCGGCGCCTGCCACGCCGAGCTCACCCGGCTCGCCGCCGAGGGCGCCATCAAGCCGCTGGTCAGCGAGCGGGTCCCGCTCGCCGGGGCCGCCGACGCCGTCCAGCGCCTCGCCGACGGAACCACGACCGGCCGGCTGGTCGTCGTACCGGCCCTGACCCGGACCCCCGCCCCGGCCCCGGCCCCGGACGGCGGTGCCCGATGACCGTCACCGCCGAGGAACTGCGCGCCCGCGCAACCGAACTGCTCGCCGCCCACCGGCCCCGTTCGAGAGCGGACGCGGCCCGTACCGACTTCCTGCGCGCCCGCTTCGACGCCGGCCTCGCCTGGGTCCACTACCCCGAGGGCCTCGGCGGCCTCGGCGCCCCCCGCTCGCTGCAGGCCGTCGTCGACGCCGAGCTGGCGGCGGCCGGCGCCCCCGACAACGACCCGCGCCGCATCGGCATCGGCCTCGGCATGGCCGCGCCCACGATCCTCGCGTACGGCACCGAGGAGCAGAAGCGCCGCTTCCTGCGCCCCCTGTGGACCGGCGAAGAGGTCTGGTGCCAGCTCTTCAGCGAGCCCGGCGCCGGCTCCGACCTCGCCGCCCTCGGTACCCGCGCCGTGCGCGAGGAGGCGACCGGCGACTGGATCGTGGACGGGCAGAAGGTGTGGACCTCCAGCGCTCACACCGCCCGCTGGGCCATCCTGATCGCCCGCACCGACCCCGCGCTCCCCAAGCACCAGGGCATCACGTACTTCCTCTGCGACATGCACGCCCCGGGCGTCGAGGTACGGCCGCTGCGCCAGATCACCGGCGAGGCCGAGTTCAACGAGGTCTTCCTCACCGGCGTCCGCATCCCCGACTCCCAGCGCCTCGGCGCCGTCGGCCAGGGCTGGGCGGTCGCCCGCACCACCCTGATGAACGAGCGCGTCTCCATCGGCGGCATGCGGATCCCGCGCGAGGGCGGCATGATCGCACCCGTCGTCGCCGCCTGGCGCGAGCGGCCCGAACTGCGCACCCACGCGCTGCACCAGCGCCTGCTGGAACTGTGGGTCGAGGCGGAGGTGGCCCGGCTCACCGGCGAGCGGCTGCGCCAACAGCTCGTCGCCGGCCAGCCCGGCCCGGAGGGCTCGGGGATGAAGCTCACCTTCGCCCGCCTCAACCAGCAGATCAGCGGGCTGGAGGTGGAACTCCTCGGCGAGGAGGGCCTCCTGTACGGGGACTGGACCATGCGCCGCCCCGAACTGGTCGACTTCACCGGCCGCGACGCCGGATACCGCTACCTGCGCGCCAAGGGCAACAGCATCGAGGGCGGCACCAGCGAAATCCTCCTCAACATCGTCGCCGAACGCGTCCTCGGACTGCCCTCCGAGCCGCGCGACGACAAGGACCTCGCATGGAAGGACCTGGCCCGATGACAAAGCTGCCAGAGCCGACAGGGCTGACAGAGTCGACAGAGGCGACGGAGCCGACCGTGCCGAGTGCGACCCTCGACCTGCTCTACTCCGAGACCGAGGAAGAGCTCAGGTCCGCCGTACGCTCCCTGCTCGTCGACCGCTGCGACCCCGCGGGCATCCTCGCCCGGGCCGAGACCGGCCGCCCGCACGACCCGGCCCTGTGGGGCACCCTCGCCGCCGGGATCGGCACCGCCGGACTCCTCGTACCGGAGAAGCTCGGCGGCCAGGGCGCGAGCCACCGGGAGGCGGCCGTGGTCCTGGAGGAGCTCGGCCGGGCCGTCGCGCCCGTCCCGTACCTGACGAGCGCCGTGCTGGCGACCGAGATCCTGCTCGGCTGCGACCCCGGAACGGACGAAGTGGGCGCGCTGCTGCGCGAGCTGGCCGCCGGGCGGCAGATCTGCGTACCGGCCGTGCCGCTGACACTGGCTCCCGGCGCGCCGCTGCCCGCGGCGGTACGGGACTCCGGTGGCGGGGTGCTGACCGGCGCCGTCACCTCCGTGGCCGACGCGGTGGCCGCCGATGTGCTGCTGGTCCTCGCCGACACCGGGCTGTACGCCGTGCCGGCCGCGTCCGCGGCGGTGGCCGCGCTGGTCCCGCTGGACCTGACCCGGCCGCTCGCCACCGTCACCCTCGACGCGGCCGCCGGCACCCGGCTCGCCGACCCGGCCACCGCCCGGGCGGCCATCGCCGGAGCACTGCTCTGCGGAGCCGGGCTGCTCGCCTCGGAGCAGCTCGGGCTGGCCGAGTGGTGCCTGACGGAGACCGTCGGACACGTCCGGGGCCGCCACCAGTTCAACCGGCCCGTCGGCTCTTTCCAGGCCGTCAAGCACCGGCTCGCGCAGCTCTGGCTCGACGTCGCCTCGGCTCGCGCCGCGGCCCGGGCCGCCGCCGACGCGCTCGCCACCGGCGCTGCCGACGCGCCGCTGACGGTCGCGGTGGCCCAGGCCTACTGCTCGGGCGTCGCCGTACGCGCCGCCGAGGAGTGCGTCCAGCTGCACGGCGGCATCGGCATGACCTGGGAACACCCGGCCCACCTCTACCTCAAGCGCGCCAAGGCCGACTCGCTGGCGCTCGGGACGGCCGGCCACCACCGCGCACTCGTCGCCGATTTCGCGGAGCTGCCGACGCCGTAGTACCGGCCGACGGGCTGCGATCATGGCGGAATGTCCGAGACATCCCCCATGATCGAAGCCCGCTGGCCGCTCGCCCCGTCCCGCACCACCGACTGGCTGCGGGAGCTCGCCGACGACGACGGTCTGACGGGCTTCATGCCGCCGCCGCTGCCGGACGCGGCCTGGGTGCTGAACGCGATGTACGAGTACCAGGGCGCTCCGGGAGACGTGACCCACGACGAGCACCGCCGGGGCGGCCCGGCCGACGGGAGCACCACACCGCTCACGGTCGGGGACCACAGCCTCGAAGGGCTCACCACCACCGGCGGTGGACTCGGCCGCTCCGAGCACCCCGGCGCCGGCTGGCGCCGGCTGCGCTGGGCCGAGCTGGCCCGGCGTACCGGCGACGCGGTCGTCCCCGAAGGGCTGCTGCCCTCGTACCGGTGCCTGCCGGGCGCCCGCACCAACGGCAGCTGGCCCCTCGGCATCGAACCGCCCACCGAGGGCAGCCTCGACCGGCCCACCTGGAACCGGCTCGTCGAACTGCTCACCGCGCACGGTTCCGCCGGTCCGGACACCCGCTGCCTGGCCTACTACAACCCGATGCTCGTCCGGCGGTTCAACCAGGCCAACCTGCACGTCCGGGCCGGCCGCCTCGGCGACGCCGCCGCGCTGTACGACAACCCCGAGGCCGACTTCACCCCGTCCAACCTGTGGGCCGAGGACCACTCCTGGGTCCTCTGCACGGACTACGACCTGTGGGCCACCAAGGTCGCCGGACCGGCGCCGCTCATCGAAGCCCTGCTCGCCGACACCGAGATCGAGGCGGTCCGGCTCCCCTGGGCCCCCTGAGCCCTCCCGGGCGCCCCCGGCCACACCGCTGGCGAAGCCGCCCCCCACCCGGGCGCGCCCGGGCCCGCGCCTCAAACGCCGGCGGGGCTGCGGCTCGTCTTGCCGCCATCTGGGGCTGGCCCGCCTGCGGCGGGGTTGTCGGCGGTTCCTATCCTCGCGGGATGATCGATGCCATCACTCCCCTCGACGCCGCCGCACTGGCCTCCCACCGGGACGAGCTCGCCGAGCTGCTCCTCGCCGTGGTCGCCGACGGCTCCTCCCTCGGTTTCCTCGCCGGCCTCGACCACGCGGGCGCCGCTGCCTGGTGGGACTCCCTGCTGCCCGCCGTCGAGGACGGCTCCCTCGCGCTCTGGGTCTCCCGCACCGGAGCCGACGGCCGGATCGACGGCACCGTCAGCTGGTACCGGGAGTCCAAGCCCAACGGCCGCCACCGCGCCGAGCTGCGCAAGCTCATGGTCCACCCCGCCGCCCGCGGCCGCGGTACCGCCCGCGCGCTGCTCGCCGGGGCGGAAGAGGCCGCCGCCCGCGCCGGGGTGGTGCTGCTGTTCCTCGACACCGAGACCGGCAGCGGGGCCGAACACGTCTACCGCTCCGCCGGCTGGACCGAGGCCGGCACCATCCCCGACTACGCCACCGACCCGGCGGGCCGTCTGCACCCCACCACCCTTTTCTACAAGCGCCCGAACCAGCACAGGTGACCTCGCCCGCCGCGCCGCGTTAGACCCGTAGGCACCGGCTCCGGCACCGGGCACCGAGCGAGGGAGACCGTATGTACGCAGCACCCGCCGCCGCACCACTCACCCGCCGCGCGGTCCTTCGTACGGCCTTCACCGCGGCCGTGTGCGCGGGCACGGCCGCGGTCCTGGCCCCCGTACTGCGCGCCCGCAGACCCCGCCAGACGCTCACCCCGGCCCCGCTCACCGAGGAGACGTACCGCGGCCGGCACATCGCGGTGGACCTCGCGACGGCCGCGGTCCGCATCGACGGCCGTCCGCTGCACGTGATGCGCCGCGCCGACGGCAGCTACCTCAGCGGGATCAACCATTTCCAGTCCTACGCGACCCCGCTGGAGCTCGCCCGTGCCGCCGTCGACGAGCTGGGCACCAACCAGTTGGCGTTCGCGGCCCCCCACCACGGTGGACAGGAGTAGTCCGCGTTGTACACCCGGCAGAACCAGAGGAACCTGACCAGTGCGCAGAAGAAGCGGTTCACGGCCGCCGTGCTGGAGCTCAAGCGCAGCGGCGTCTACGACAGCCTCGTGCGCACGCACGACAAGTACTTCGTGCCCGACCGGGACCGCAAGCTCCGCGTCGGCCACATGTCCCCCTCCTTCTTCCCTTGGCACCGCCGCTACCTGCTCGAGTTCGAGAGGCATCTGCAGAGGGTCGACCCCGGCGTCTGCGTCCCGTACTGGGACTGGACCACCGACAGCAGTCCGGTCTCCTCGCTCTGGGCCGACGACTTCCTGGGCGGCACCGGCCGCGAGAGCGACCGGCAGGTGATGACCGGCCCCTTCGCCTACGAGAAGGGCAACTGGACGGTCACCGTGGGCATCACGGAGGCCCGTTTCCTCACCCGCAACCTCGGCCGGCCGCAGAACCCGATCAAACTGCCGACCGCGGCCGAGCTCAAGTGGGCGATGGACGACCCGACCTACGACACCTCGCCCTGGGACTCCACATCCGCCGACGGCGGCTTCCGCAACAAGCTGGAGGGCTGGGCGGCCCCGAAGAGCGAGCGCTGGCGCAACCACAACAAGGTCCACCAGTGGATCGGCGGCCACATGACGGGCGGCACGGCGCCCAACGATCCTGCGTTCTGGCTGCACCACGCCTTCGTGGACCTGCTCTGGGACCGCTGGCAGCAGCGGCACCCGGGCTCCGGCTACCTGCCCGCCGCCCCGCTCCCACCGGGTGACCTCCAGCGCGGCCGGGTGATCGCCCTCGACGAGCCGATGCCGCCGTGGGACCTGACCCCGCGCGAGATGCTCGGCCACCAGGGCGTCTACCGCTACGAATGACGACCCGCCGGGATTCCCTGTTCCGTGGCGAAGGGCCCCCGCCGTACGGCGGGGGCCCTTCGGGTGAAGCAGGTGATGCGAGCGATGCAGGTGATGCGGGTGATCAGCCGCCGTAGCCCTCGGTGTGGTGCTCGGTGTGGTGCTCGCCGCCCGACTGGTTGATGCAGGTGTTGCCGAACGCCGGGTTGAGCAGACCGATCACGTTGACCGTGTTGCCGCAGACGTTGACCGGGATGTGCACCGGAACCTGCACCAGGTTGCCCGACAGGACACCGGGGGAGCCGACCGCCGCACCGTGCGCGCCGGCATCGGCAGCCGCCAGACCCGCGCCGGCGACCAGGGCGCTACCGGCGGCAGCGGTGATGACGAATGCCTTCGCGATACGCGACATCAAGATCTCCTCTTGAGAAAATGGGGGGGGGTGCCGCAAAGCTGCTGCGGCGTTTGACATGGCATACAACGCACCGGCCGCCCAGGGGTCACGGGCATTGCGCCTACCCAGTGATCCCGAACCGCGCGGAAGCGAAAGCCGGCTGCACCTGAGTGACCTCACCCGGACGCATGACCTGCACCGGAGCGCCCTTGCAGCCCGGCTCCCGGTAGAGGGCCACCGGCTCGCGGGTCTTGTTCGTCACACCCCGCGAACCGCCGCCCTCGGCCTCGGCGCAGCCCTTGTGGGAGGGGACCGCGTGGACCTTGTCGTCCTGGCCGACGTACTGGAAGTCGGGACCGACGACGGTCCCCTGGCCGATGACGGGGCCTTCGCCGGCGTGCGCGGCACCGGCGCAGGCGCCGGTGGCCACGGCCGCCAGCAGCAGGGCGGGGATGGTGAGGGGGATACCCATGGATCGCATGCCCGCTCCAACCCGCCGCGCCCCTGACCGGGTCACGCCTTGTCACCCCATGGACGCCTGTGCGACGGTGCGCGGAGCGCGGAGTGTGGGGCGCGGAGCGCAGGATTCAGTCTCGGAGGACGCGATGGGCGCAGCGGTCGGCGGCAGGCACCACGGCCGGCCCCGGGCCGGTACCGGGCAGGGCGTGGTCGAGGGCCGCACCGGGCCCGGTGGGATCGCCGTCTTCCGCGGCATCCCGTACGCCGCCCCGCCCGTCGGGCCCCGCCGCTTCGCCGCGCCTGCTCCGCCCGAGCCCTGGGACGGCGTACGCGACGCGGGTGCGTACGGGCCCACCGCGCCCAAGGTGCCCTACCCGGACACGTTCGCGGCGCTGCTGCCCGACCCGGAGATCCCCGGGGACGACTGCCTGAACCTCAACGTGTGGACCCCGGACCCGGACCCCGCGGCCCGGCTGCCGGTCATGGTGTGGATCCACGGCGGGGCCCTCACCCGGGGCTCCTCGGCGGTCCCCGTCTACGACGGCTCGGCCTTCGCCCGCGACGGCGTGGTGCTGGTATCCGTCAACTACCGGCTCGGTGTCCTCGGCTACGGGCTCTTCCCCGACGCCCCCGCCAACCGTGGCCTGCTGGACCAGATCGCCGCCCTGCAATGGGTCCGGGACAACATCGCGGCCTTCGGCGGCGACCCCGCCCGCGTCACCGTCTTCGGCGAGTCCGCCGGGGCCATCAGCATCGGCGCTCTGCTCGCCGCCCCGCGCGCCGAGGGGCTCTTCGCCCGGGCCGTCCTGCAGAGCGGGGCCCCCGAGGTGCTGCCGCGCGACGGGGTGCGCACCATGGTCCGGCGGATGGCCTCGCTGCTGAAGGTGCCCGCGACCGCCGGGGCCTTCGCCGCGACCGCCCTGCCCGACCTGCTCGCCGCCCAGGCCGCGGCGGCGCGCCGCTCCTCCCCGCTGGTCGGCGGTCCGGCCTTCGGCCTGGTCACCGACCCGGACACGCTCCCCGCCGACCCGCTCGAGGCGGCCACGGGGAGCGGCGTGGCGCTGCTGCTGGGCTGGACCACCGAGGAGTACCGGCTCTGGCTCGCCCCCACCGGCGGGATGCGGCTGCTGGACCGGCTGGGCCCGCTCACCGTGGCGCTGGCCTGCCTGCGCAGCGGCAAGGACCGGGCCGCCGTACGGGCGCTGCGCGACGGGCTGCCCGGGGCGGGCCCGGCCGATCTGGCCGGCCACCTGCTCACCGACCGGCTGCTGCGCGACCCGCTGCGACGGCTCGCGGGCGCGCGGCGGACGGCGCCGAGCTTCCTGTACGAGTTCGCGTGGCCGTCCGGGGTCACGGGCCTCGGCTCCTGCCACGCGCTGGAGCTCGGGTTCATCTTCGACAACCTGGCCGTGCCCGAGTCGGCGTGGCTGGCCGGGCCGGACGCCCCGCAGTCGCTGGCCGAGGAGATGCACGCGGCCTGGGTGCGGTTCGCCGTCGCGGGGGAGCCGGGCTGGGCGCCCTGGGACGGCAACGGCCCGCCGAAGGTGTTCGGCGGGCCGGAGCTGAAGCAGGCGTGGGAGGCGGCGGTTACTCCACGGGTCCTTCCATGACCTTGCTGATGAACTGGATCGGTCCCTCGCCCATGTTGGGCACGTAGGTCTTGGCGTTGTGCTTGCCGCCCTGGATGACTCTCAGGTCGGTGTGTATGGGGCCCTTGCCGTAGGTGGCGATGAACTTCTGCACGTTCGGCAGGGTGTTCTTGTTGCTCTCGTCGGTGCCGACCTGGAAGGCGAGGTAGACGTCCGGGCCCTTCTTGTCGATGAGCTGCTTCGCGAGCAGCTCCGGGTTGTTCTCGGCCTTCTCCTTGTCGTGGCCCTTCCACAGCGGGGAGTCCGGGACGATGTCCGGGCCGGAGGCGATGACGGCCTTGAACTTGTCGGGGTGCTGCAGCACGGCCTTCAGACCTGCGAAGCCGCCGGTGGAGGAGCCCATGAAGGCCCAGCCGTCGCGGGACTTGACCGTGCGGAAGTTCGCCTTCATGAAGTCCGGCACGTCATCGGTCAGCCAGGTGCCCATCTTGGGCTGGCCGGGGATGTCGGAGCCGTCCCAGTAGATGCCCTTGTCGTCGGGTGCCGGGTTCAGCACCGGCATGGCCAGGATGAAGGGCTTGCTCTTGCCCTCGCCGTACCACTTGCTGATGCTGCTCTGGAGGCCCAGGTCGGTGCCCATCCAGTAGTTGTTGGGGTAACCGGCGCCGCCGGGCAGGGCGACCATGACCGGGAAGCCGCTCTTGGCGAACTTCGGGTCGTTGTACTCCTTGGGCGCCCAGACCCAGACCTGGCCCTTGAAGCCGGACTTCTTGCCGTCCAGGGTGGCGACGGCGACGTGGGTGCCGTCGGCCAGGGTCATGGAGTTCTTGAAGGTGGCCATCGGACCCGTCGGCATCAGGGCCTTGGAGTTGGCCGGCGGCTTGGAGTCGGTGCTCCCGCCTCCGGTGCCCCCCGCGCCGCCGGGGGCCTTGCCGAAGGAGACGGCCTGGCCCTTGTCGGTGAAGGGCGGTATTTCGTAGTGGTTCATCACGAGCGCCGCGATGCCTGCGAGCGCGATGACGGAGACACCCGCGATCACCCAGCGCCGGACCCGCGACGGACGACGCCGGGGTTCCTCGGGCAGGGGAGGCTCACCGTAAAGGGGAGGCTCACCGTAAGGCGGCTGCGGCGGCCCGTAGGGGTGCTGGTGGCCCTGGGGCGGGTACGACTGTCCGTACGGCTCGCCGTAGGGCTGCTGCTGGTACTGCCCTTCCGACCGGTACGGCTGATGCTGTCCGTCGGGTGAGTACGACATGTGGGGTTGTCTCCGGCTTGGTGCTGCCCCGTTGGGGCGGGGTCGACATGCTTTCGTTCGAAGGATGATCGTACGTGCCCATGGGTTCCGTATTTTTCCTTCTCTTGACGTTCCCTGGAGAAGGACGTTGCCCGATGTGAAAAGGGCCTTCGGAGTTCCCGTTCCGTTCGCCAAGTATCTCTGGCCAGTGCACATGCCCCTGGGTATGGTGCGTCCGCGCCGCCCCCAAACCCCCCTGCCTGGAGGTATCTTCCGTGTTTGGCATGTCCCTTTCACGGCCCCGCCGTAAGACGGCCCTCGCCACCGCCTTCGGCCTCAGCGCCGTGGGCGCCGCGCTGTGGGCAGGCACAGGTGCCGCCCAGCCCGCGCACGCGGCCGGCCTGCCCGCCCCCGACCACGTGGTCGTCGTGGTCTTCGAGAACCACGCCTACAACCAGGTCATCGGCAGCTCCAGCGCCCCCTACATCAACTCCCTCAAGACCGGGGGAGCCAACCTCACCAACTCCTTCGGCATCACGCACCCCAGCCAGCCCAACTACCTCCAGCTCTTCTCGGGCTCCAACCAGGGCGTGACCGGCGACAGCTGTTACACGCCCGGCTTCAGCTCCGCGCCCAACCTGGCCTCCGAGCTGATCGCCGCCGGCAAGAGCTGGGCCAGCTACAACGAGACCCTGCCCAGCCAGGGCTCCACCACCTGCTCCAGCGGCAACTACGCCCGCAAGCACAACCCGTGGTTCGCCTTCTCCAACGTGCCCACCAGCACGGCGAAGACCATGACGCAGTTCCCCACGGACTTCACCACCCTGCCCAAGATGTCGTTCGTCGTCCCCAACCTGTGCAGTGACATGCACGACTGCTCGGTGGGCACCGGCGACACCTGGCTCAAGAACAACCTCAAGGCCTACGCGGACTGGGCCAAGACCCACAACAGCCTCCTCGTCGTCACCTTCGACGAGGACAACCGGCTCGCGGGCAACAAGATCCCGACCGTCCTCTACGGGCAGCCGGTGACCCCGGGCTCCACGTCGAGCACCACCTACAACCACTACGACATGCTGCGCACCCTGGAGGGCCTCGCCGGCCTGACCACCCACGCGGGGAACGCCGCCACCGCCACCGACATCACCGGGATCTGGGCCTCCTGACCATGTACGTTGCGGACAGTCGCGGTACACCCGCGCCCGCCGTGACCCCCGAGACGGCCGTCGCCCCGGGCACCCGCCCGGGGCGGCGCGCCGCCCTCGCCCCCACGGTGCTCGCCCTCGGCACGGTCAGCCTGATCACCGACGTCTCCTCAGAGATGGTCACGGCCGTGCTCCCGCTCTACCTCGTCGCCGGACTCGGGCTCACCCCGCTCGGCTTCGGACTGCTCGACGGCCTCTACAACGGGGTCAGCGCCCTGGTCCGGCTCACCGGAGGCCACCTCGGCGACCGCTTCGGCCGCCACAAGGCCCTCGCCGGGATCGGCTACGGCCTCTCCGCGCTGTGCAAGCCGCTGCTGCTCCTCGCGCACACCCTGCCCGCCATCGGGGCCGTCCTTGCCCTCGACCGCACCGGCAAGGGCCTGCGCACCGCCCCCCGCGACGCGCTCATCTCGCTCTCCGCCGCCCCCGGGGAACGCGGCCGGGCCTTCGGCGTGCACCGGGCCATGGACACCGCCGGCGCGCTGATCGGGCCGATCCTCGCCTTCCTCATCCTGCGCGGCGCCGCCGACGGATACGACGCCGTGTTCACCGTCAGCGCCTGCGTCGCCGCGCTCGGCGTACTGGTGCTGGTGCTCTTCGTACCGGGCCGCCGGCCGGGACCCCCGCCGGGAACACCCGCCGCCTCCGGCACCGGGCCCGTCTCCCTGCGG
The DNA here is from genome assembly GCF_042736725.1 of Streptomyces sp. NPDC060028. Classification (NCBI taxonomy): domain Bacteria; kingdom Bacillati; phylum Actinomycetota; class Actinomycetes; order Kitasatosporales; family Streptomycetaceae; genus Streptomyces; species Streptomyces sp. NPDC060028. The sequence continues at coordinate 63,722 of NZ_JBHWVJ010000003.1, forward strand.
GCCTCCCTCGGGCTGCTGCGCCGCCGCGACCTGCGCCGGATCGGCCTGTGCGCGCTGCTGCTCGGCCTGTGCACCGTCAGCGACGCCTTCGTCTTCCTGCTGCTCCAGCACACCACCGGGATCACCGACCGCTGGTTCGCCCTGCTGCCGCTGGGTACCGCCGCCGCGTTCTTCCTGCTCGCGCTGCCGCTCGGACGGCTCGCCGACCGGATCGGCCGCTGGCGCGTCTTCCTCGGCGGCCACCTCGCGCTGCTCGCCGCGTACGCGATCCTCCTCGCCGGCGGGCACCACCCCGCGCTGCCCTACGCCGTGCTCCTGCTCCACGGCGGCTTCTACGCCGCCACCGACGGGGTGCTGATGGCCACCGCGGCCGGAGCCGTGCCCGAGGAGCACCGCGGCGGCGGGCTCGCCCTCGTCCAGACCGGGCAGGCCCTCGCCCGGTTCACCGCCTCGATCGGCTTCGGCGCCGCCTGGACCGTGTGGGGCGCCCGCCCCGCGCTCGCCGTCGCCGCCGCCCTGCTGGCCGCGGCCACCGCCCTGTGCGTACGGCTCCGCCCGGCAGGCGCGGACAGCGCTGCCGACGCCTGATCCCCGACGCCTCGATCCCCGTCCGACCGAAAGGCCGCCCATGACCCTCCGCCGCCGGATCCTGATCCTCACCTGCGCCGTCGTCCTGCTCGCCGCCGTGGGGGTGCTGGCCGTCGTACGGGCCTCCTCGCGGGCCGACGAGAAGGACCGGCCCCAGGCCGGCGGACCGCAGATCACCCGGGGCGGGCTCACGCTCACCCCCGGCGAGGGCGGCCGGCGGATCGTGTTCCGGAACATGGCCTGGGGTCCGCACCGAGACGAGCTCGCCAGCGTGCCGGCCGACGCGCCCGAAGGGCCCCGTACCGCCTCCGGGGTGAGCTGCCTGCGCTTCCACTCCGCCGCGGGCACCGGGGTCTGTCTCCAGGCCGACAAGGGCGGGGTCCAGGACGGCTACAAGGCCGTCGTCCTCGACGCCCGCCTCAAGGAGGTGGCCAGCCACCCGCTGGCCGGCATCCCCACCCGGGCACGGGTCTCGCCCGGCGGCCACCTCGCCGCCTGGACGGTCTTCGTGGGCGGGGACAGCTACGCCGGCACGAACTTCTCCACCCGGACCTCGCTGCTCGACCTGCGCACCGGGAAGTACGACGCCTCCCTGGAGGACTTCACGATCCGCAAGGACGGCAAGACGTACCGCAACGCCGACGTGAACTTCTGGGGGGTCACCTTCGCCGCCGACGAGAAGACCTTCTACGCGACCCTCGCGACCGGCGGCCAGACCTACCTGGTCCGCGGAGACCTGACCGGGCGCACGGTGACCACGCTGCGCGAGAACCTGGAATGCCCGTCCCTGTCGCCCGACGGGACCCGGCTGGTGTTCAAGAAGCGCGTACCGGGCCTGTCGGCCGACGCGCCCTGGCGGCTCCACGTCCTGGACCTCGCCTCGATGCGGGAGACCCCGCTCGCGGAGGAGCGCAGCGTCGACGACCAGGTGGTCTGGACGGACGACCACACGGTGGTCTACTCGCTGCCCGGGGATTTCGGCGCCGACCTGTACTCCGTGCCGGCCGACGGCAGCGGCGCCCCCGCCCGGCTGATGGCATCGGCCCTCGCCCCCGCCTTCCTGGGATGACACCCGGGAGGGCGGGGGACGAGGGCCGCCGGCGCAGGACCGTTACGCCGGAATGAGCGTCTTGCGGCGGCGCTTGCGCTGCGCACCCGCCGACAGCCTCAGCTCGATGATCGACCGTACGGCCGGCCACTCCTCGTCGAGGATCGAGTAGAAGGCGGTACTGCGGACCGCTCCGTCGAGCCCCCGCGAATGGGCCCTGCGGACCCCCTCACAGGTGAACCCGAGCCGTTCCATCGCGGCCCGCGAGCGTCCGTTGCGGGCGTCCGCGCGCAGCGAGATGCGCCGCACGCCCCACGTCTCGAAGGCATGGCGGAGCATGAGCAGCTTCGCCTCGGTGTTGATGCCGGTGCCCTGGGCGCCCGGGGACAGCCAGGTATTGCCGATCTCGGCGGCATCGGGGATCGACGTGGCCGGATCGCCGAACGGGACCCCCGGCACGGCGGGCCACACGAGCGGCCCCTGCCAGTAGTCCAGTTCCAGGAACCGGGTCGAACCGACAACCCGCCCGTCGGTGGCTCTGACCACCGCGAACGGGACCGATCGACCCGCCGCCTGATCGGCGAGGGCACGGTCGATGTACTCGTGGGACGCCTGCACGCCGTGGGGTACGGGGGTGAAGGCGTAAGTCGTACGATCCTCGGCCCCGGCCAGGGCCAGGGCCTCGGTGTGGTGGGGGGCGAGGGGCTCGAGCCGCACGCTGCGGCCGGCGAGGAGTACGGGTACGGGCACGGAGCCTTCGGTCCTTCTGGGCGGTGGGGTGGTTGCACAGTCTGCGTCCCTGACGTCGCCCCCCGTGCAAAACACGGGTGAAAGGCAACGGGCTGTCAGGTGAACGCGAGTGGCTCAATGTAGCCCCTTAAAGTCCTCTCATGAACCCCCAATTTGGCAATGGCGCGGCACTGTTTTTCGATGACTTGGGTCCCCGCGACGGAGCGGCCGTAATCCTGATCCACGGACATCCGTTCAACCGCACGATGTGGGCCCCCCAGACGGCCGCCCTCACGGCCGCCGGATACCGCGTCATCGCCCCTGACCTGCGGGGATACGGGGAGAACCCGGCTGTGCCCGGCAAGACTCCGTTCGCCGTGTTCGCCGACGATCTCGCCGCGCTCCTCGACCGCCTGGGCATCGAACAGGCGGTCGTCGGCGGAGTGTCCATGGGCGGGCAGATCGCCATGGAGACGCGGCTGCGCCACCCGGGTCGGATTCGGGCCCTGGTGCTCGCCGACACCTCCCCCGTGCCGGAGACCGAAGACGGCAAGAAGTTCCGCCGGGAGCTCGCCGACCGGCTGCTCGCGGAGGGCATGGGGCCGTACGCGCGGGAGTCCATCGACAAGATGCTCGCGCCCTACAACGTGACCGGCAACCCGCGGGCCGCGGCGCACGTGAGCGCCATGATGCTCGCGACCGACCCCGAGGGCGCGGCCGCCGCCCTGCGCGGGCGGGCGGAGCGCCCCGACTACCGGCCGGTGCTCGCCGCGCTCACCGAGCCCTGCCTCGTCCTGGTCGGACGGGACGACGTCTACACCCCGGTCGCGGAGGCCGAGGCCCTGCACGCCCTGATGCCGCACTCGGTGCTCCGCGTCATCGAGCGGGCCGGGCACCTGCCGGGCGTGGAGCGGCCGGAGGCCTTCAACCAGGCGCTCCTGGAGTTCCTCGCGACGCTCTGATCGCCCGCCCGGCACGGCGAGTGGCCCACCTGAGACGGTCTTCATTGGACCTGTCCGGGGGGCCACTGCGGCTGATCAAATGAGGCCGTGACGATACGGATCCTGCCCCCGCCCGGAGCGCCGCGCCGACTGGCGGCCGCCCAGCTCAGCAATTCCGTCGGAGACGGTGCCTACTACGTCTGTTCGGCGCTCTATTTCACCCGGGTGGTCGGTCTCTCGCCCGCCCAGATCGGCCTCGGCCTGACGGTCGCCTGGGCCATCGGATCGGTTGCGGGGGTGCCGCTGGGGGCGCTGGCCGACCGGCGGGGCCCGCGCGGCACCTCCGTGGCGCTGGCGGTGGCCACCGCCGCGTCGGTGGCGTCCTTCCTGTTCATCCGCTCCTTCTGGGCCTTCCTCGCCGCCGTCGTCGTGTACGCCACCGCCCAGTGCGGGCTGGCGGCCGCCCGGCAGGCGCTGCTCGCGGGAATCGTCACCCCGCAGGAGCGGACCGGCGTACTGGCCCACCTCCAGGCGGTGCTCAACGCGGGCCTGGCCCTGGGCGCGGCCCTCGGCGGCCTCGCGCTGAGCGCCGACACCGAGCGGGCGTACCTCGCGGTGTTCGTGCTCGACGCCGCCGGCTTCCTCGTCTGCGCCGCCGTACTGCTGTCGCTGCCGGTGGTGGCTCCCGTGCCGGAGCGGGCGGCGGGGGAGCCGCGGCTGGCGGTGCTGCGGGACCGGCCGTACGCGCTGGTGACCCTGCTGAACGCGGTCCTGCTGCTGCGGATGCCGCTGCTCAGCCTCGCGATCCCCCTGTGGATCGTGGAGCGTACCAACGCCCCCGGCTGGCTGGTGTCGGCGCTGTTCGTGCTCAACACCGTTGTCGTGATGCTGTTCCAGGTGCGCACCGCCCGGCCGGTGACCGACCTGGACAGCGCCCGGCGCGCGCTGCGGATCTCCGGGCTGGTGATGGCCGCCTCGTGCGCCGTGTTCGCCCTCTCCGCGCTGCCCGAGGCGGGCTGGGCGGCCGCGGCCGTGCTCGTGGTGGGTGCGGCGCTCCAGGTGGACGCCGAGATGCGGCAGTCCGCCGGCTCCTGGCAGATCGGTTTCGAGCTGGCCCCGCCCGAGCGGATCGGCCAGTACCAGGGCTTCTTCGGCACGGGCGTGCCGGTCGCCCGGACCCTGGGCCCGCTGGTGCTGACCTCGCTGCTCCTGCTGTGGGGCATCCCCGGCTGGCTGCTGCTCGGGGCGCTGCTGCTGGCCGCCTCGTACGGGATGGGTCCGGCGGTGCGGCTGGCCGGCGCGTCGAAGCAGGGCCTTTCGCCCGGCGTCCGGAGCTGAGGCCCCGCGGGCCGCCGGGACTCCACCGCCTGAGATCATCCGGGCATGGACGAGGTGCTCGGGCAGGTGGCCGCCGTAGGGCCCTTCTTCGCCGTGCCGTACGGGAAGGAGCCGCCCGGTCCCGGCTTCCGGCCGCTGGCGGAGCTGTACGGGGGGCGACTCGCGCCGTACGTCACCGAGGTGGGGCGGCGGATCGGGAGCGGGCCGGGCCGGGTGGCCGGCTCGACCGCGCAGCTCGGGATCGCCTCCCGGCTCTGGTCGCTCGGGCTGGGCTGCGCGGCGCTGTCGGGGAGCGTGCCCGACCTCGCCGCCGACCGGGTGTGGTGGCGGCTGCCCGCCGCGGGGTCGCTCCAGCTCTGGCTGCCGGAGCCGGCGTACCTCCCGGCCCGGGAGCTCGGGGAGAACGTGCTGGGCAACCTCGAAGTACTCGACGCGGCGCTGCGGGAGCGGTTCGGCGTCTCGCCCAAAGTGCTGCGCGGGAACACCGCTTCCGCACTCGTCGGGGCGCTGCGGGTGCTGATCGACCGGGTCCCCGGCGGCGCGGCGGTGGAGGCGGCAGCCGGGCTGCTGGCCGACGGCGGCCCGCTCGGGGGCACCGGCACCTTCCTCCACGAGGAGGGGCTCGGCGTGGCCTTCGTGCGGCGCAGCTGCTGCCTCTACTACAAGGTCCCCGGCGGCGGCTTCTGCGGGGACTGCGTACTGCGGACCCGGTAGCGGCCGGGCCGCGGGTCCGTTCGGGGCAGTGGCGGGTGTGGCGGCGGGCGAGCCGCCGGGGGGCCTTCTACGGTCCCTGCCATGACGCACGCTCGCACACCGCACCGGCCGCGGCCGTCCGGGATCTCCCGCCGGGCGGCCCTGACCGGACTCGCGGCGGGGGCCGGCGCCCTCGCCGTCCCGGGCACCGCGGCCGCAGGAACCGCGGCCGCCGCGCCCGCCGTGGCCGCGCCCACGGGCTCCACCACGGCTCCCGATCCCGCCCCCGGAGCCATGCGGCTCTTCACCGATCCGGGGTTCGAGTTCGCCGGCCTCTTCGCCTTGGGCGCCGCCGGGATGCGCGCCTCCGAGGTCGGCGAGGTGCTGAGCGCCGTCAACGAGATCAACACGGCCGGCGCGTCCGAGCAGTCGTTCACCGACACCTTCCGCTCGTGGGGCGAGCGCCTCGCCGCGCTCCCGGCGGCCGGCCGGCACGGCCACGAACCCCCGTCGCAGACCCGCCGCTTCCGCTCGCTGCGGGCCGCGCAGTACTACGCCCAGGCCCTCTTCCACGTCCTGGGCACCACGGAGCCGGGCGACGAGAAGGAGCTGTACCTGGCGGGACGGGAGGCCTGGGACACCTTCACCCAGCTCTGCTCCCCGGCCGCCGTCCGCGCGAAGGTCCCGTACGGCACGACCCGTCTGCCGGTCTGGTTCTTCCACCCCGACGGCCCGGTCGAGCCCCGCCCCACCGTGATCCTCACCAACGGCAGTGACGGCCAGAACGTCGACATGTGGACCTACGGCGTGGCCGCGGCGCTGGACCGGGGCTGGAACGCCCTCGTGTACGACGGCCCCGGACAGGGGCAGTTGCTCTTCGTGGAGGAGCTGCCCTTCACCACACGCTGGGAGAAGGTGGTCGGCCCGCTGATCGACTGGCTGGAGCGGCGGGTGGACGTGGACAGCAGCCGGATCGCCCTCACCGGCCTCAGCATGGGCGGCAACCTGGTCGCCCGCGCCGCCGCCTTCGAACCGCGCCTCGCGGCCGTGGTGAGCATGCCGGGATGCCTGAGTCCGTGGCTCGGCTTCGACAAGGAACTGCGCGACGTCGTCACCGCCGACAAGGCGCGGACCAACCGCACCTGGAACGAGGAAGTCGTCCCGCAGCTCACGCCGCAGCTCGCCTACACGGTCAAGAAGCGCTTCGAGATCTTCTCGAAGGAGGCCCTGCGCGAGGCGCGCGCCGGCCGGCTCTTCAAGGACCTGTGGACCCCGGCCCGGACGGCGATCGGCCTCGACGTCACCGCGGTGGTCCCGAGGATCAAGGTTCCGACGCTGGTCCTGGACTACGACTTCGAGCAGTTCTACCCGGGCCAGCCACGGCAGATGTACGACCTGCTCCGCTCGCGGCGCGAGTACGTGAAACTGACGGCGGCCACCGGGGCGCAGTTGCACTGCTCCCCGATGGCCCCACAACAGCACTGCGACGTCGTCTTCGACTGGCTGGCCGACGTCCTGCGGCGCTGACGTGACTAGAAGGTCAGGTTCCAGGCGTCGATCTTGCCGGTGTCCTGGCTGGCGTTGTCGTTGACACGCAGCTTCCAGACGCCGTTCGCGACCTCGGAGGAGGCGTTGACGGTGTAGGTCTGGGCGATGTTGTCGGTGCCGCTGCCCGTGTGGTTGTGCAGGGTGTAGACGGTGCCGTCCGGCGCCACCAGGTCGACCTTGAGGTCGCCGATGTAGGTGTGCTTGATGTCCACGCCCACCTTGAGGGTGGCCGGCGCGTTGCCGGTCACACCGCTGACGGTGATCGGGCTCTCCACGGTCGCGTTGTCGTTGACCGCGAAGTCCCCGAGGTTCTCGAAGTACTTCCCGGGCGGCGGGGTGGCGCCGACCGCCTTCAGCGCGTCGACCTGGCCCTCACCGAAGAAGCCGTTGTTGGCCGTCGTCCCGGTGCAGCGGCTGTCCGACGGGCAGGCCACGTCGTTGGCCTGGGTGGCCAGCTTGTCGCGGATCTGCGCCGGGGTGATGCCCGGGTTGGCGCTCGCGATGAGCGCGGCGACGCCCACCACGTGCGGGGTGGCCATCGAGGTGCCGCTCTTGGTGCTGTACCCGCCGCCCGGAGCGGTGGAGTAGATGTTGCTGCCGGGCGCCGCGACGTCGATGACGCCCTGGCCGAAGTTGGAGAACGAGGCCTTGGTGACGCCGGTGCCGTTCGCCGCGACCGTGACCACGCCCGGGAGCTCGGTCGGGATGTCCATGCACGCGTTGGTGATGGTGCGGGTGACCGGGGTCGAGTCGTTCGGGCTCGCCGAGTCGGTCGTCTTGTGCGCGAGGTCGTAGTCCTCGTTGCCCGCCGCGGCGACCTGGAGCGAGCCCTTGCTCTCCGCGTACTCCTGGGCGCGCTTGACGCCCTCGATGATGGCGGCCTGGTCGATGTTGTCCGGGCAGTTGAACTGCCACGGGTCCGTGTAATAGCTGTTGTTGGTGACCTTGAAGCCGTGGTCGCCGGACCAGACGAAGGCGCAGATGGTGTTCTCGGCGAAGAAGAACGAGTTGCCGGGCTCGGCCACGCGGACCGAGGAGATCTTCACGCCCGGCGCCACGCCGACGACGCCCTTGCCGTTCTTGGCGGCGGCGACGGTGCCCGCCACGTGGGTGCCGTGGGTGTCCACGTCCCGCCAGGCGCCGACCCGGGTGTCCGCCTTGCCGTACGCGCAGGACGCGGAGTCGGCGGCGTTGAAGTTCGGCGCCAGGTCCTGGTGCTGGTCGTCCACGCCGGTGTCGAGGATGCCGACCTTGACGGAGGCGGAACCGGGGTTGACGGCCCAGGCCTGGTCGGCCTTGATCTGGCTCATGTCGACGCGGACCGGCTCGCCGGCGGCGGTGCTCGACTGCGCCGGGTTGGCGGGCAGCGCCGGGTTGTAGGCGTCGGCCGGGACGTCCGAGGTGCGGGTGGCACCCACCTTCTGGACCCCGCTGACCCCGCGCATGGTCGTCGCGAAGGTGCTGGAGGTGGAGTGGGCCACGATCACGCCGATGGCGTCGTAGTACGAGAAGACCGAACCCCCGTTGGCGGCGACGGCCGAACGGACGGCCGAGCTGTCACCGGGGGCGGTGATCACCAGGTAGGCGCGGGTGCCGGCAGCCCAGGTCGCACTCTGGGAAGTCGGCGCCGCGGCCGAGGCCTTGGCGGGGGCGGACGGGACGACCGTGCCGGAAGGAGAGACCGGCGCCGTGCCGGCGAGCGCGGCGGGAGCCCCGAAGGCCAGCGCCGCGCCGAGGGCGGCGGCCAGCACGAGAGTACGTCGAGGTCGGCTGGATATGTGGGGTATCAATGCGTCCTCCGAAGACGACCCGGCGGTGCGGGTGGCACCTACCGGGCCGTACGAAACGAGTGGTGGACGCAAGATGTCAGATGCATGCCACGGTATGGAAGTACCTTTTACAGCACGAGAGTCAGACCGGGCTTGGCCGAAACTCGACCATGGCGTGCACATGTGAAGACCGGCCGGGTGGGGCACCGTGGGGGCGAGCCCTGCCCGGCCGGTCGCCGCCGCGTACCGGCTGCGCTACCGCGCGCTCACACCGGTACGCCGTCCTTGGCGTCGGCCGACCGGACCGGCACGGGGGCGGGGGCCTCGTGCCCGTCGTCGGCCAACGGGGATTCGTCTCCGTCGTCGACCAGCGTGGATTCGTCGAACGGCAGCCGCCCCGCGAGCACGTCACCGGCCCGCTCCCGGTCGAACTCCTTCGTCCAGGTGCCGATCAGCACCGTGGCGATGGCGTTGCCCGCGAAGTTCGTCATCGCCCGGGCCTCGCTCATGAACCGGTCGATGCCCACGATCAGCCCGACCCCGTCCACCAGTTCCGGCCGGTGCGACTGGAGCCCGCCCGCGAGCGTGGCCAGGCCCGCGCCGGTCACCCCGGCCGCGCCCTTCGACGCCACGATCATGAACAGCAGCAGGGAGATCTGCTCGCCCAGTGCGAGCGGCTTGCCCATCGCCTCGGCGACGAACAGCGAGGACATGGTCAGGTAGATCGCGGTCCCGTCCAGGTTGAAGGAGTACCCGGTCGGCACCGTGATCCCGGTGACCGGCCTCGACACCCCCAAGTGCTCCATCTTCGCGATCAACCGCGGCAGCGCCGACTCCGAGGACGAGGTGGACAGGATCAGCAGGAACTCCCGGCCCAGGTAGCGCAGCAGGGCGAACACGCTGATCCCGGTGCAGACCCTCAGCAGCGTGCCGAGCACCACGAACACGAAGAGCAGGCAGGTGGTGTAGAAGCCGATCATGATGACCGCGAGCGATTTGAGCGCGTCGACGCCGGTCGCCCCGACCACGGCCGCCATGGCCCCGAAGGCACCCACCGGCGCCGCCCACATGATCATCGCGAGCACCCGGAACACCAGCTTCTGCACGTGCCCGATCCCGCGCAGCACCGGCTCGCCCGCCGTGCCCATGGCCTGGAGCGCAAACCCGCACAGCAGCGCCACCAGCAGGGTCTGGAGCACCTCGCCCCCGGTGAAGGCGGACACCATGGTGGTCGGGATGATCCCCAGCAGGAACTCGGGCGTGCTCTCGGCGGCGCCCGCCTTGGCCTGCGCCTCGCCGGCGTGCCGCACGGCCTCGGTCAGGTGCAGCCCGCTGCCGGGCTCCAGCAGGTTCCCCACCACCAGGCCGATCGCCAGCGCGACGGTGGACATGACCATGAAGTAGCCGAGGGCGAGTCCGCCGACGGCGCCCACCTTGGCGGCCTTGCGCACCGATCCGATGCCCAGCACGATCGTGCAGAAGATCACGGGCGAGATCATCATCTTGATGAGGTTGACGAAGCCGGTGCCCAGCGGCTTGAGCTCCACGGCCACGCCGGGAGCGGTGAAGCCGACGGCGATGCCGAGCAGTACCGCGCCGATCACAGCGATGTAGAGATAGTGGGTCTTGTCGCGCCTGGCGGCCACGGTGCCTCCTGGTGGTGAATACGTTCGGGGAGACCATCGCCCGAGCTTGTGACCCCGGTCACCCTTGCGTTCATTGAGTTCACGGCCGGGTGCACACTGAACGCCATGCTCCGCTTCCCCCGACCGCCCCGCAGCCTCGCCGGCCAGCTCTTCGCCATGCAGGTGCTGCTGGTCGCCGTGGTCGTGGCCGGATGTGCCGTCTTCGCCTACGCGACCGCCCGCGGCCAGGCCGAGGAGGCCGCCCGGCGCCAGGCCCGGGCGGTGGCCCGCGCGGTCGCCGACTCCCCGTCGGTCCTGGCGGCCGTACGGGAATCCGTACGCGGCGCCGACCCCTCGGCCGCGCTCCAGCCCTATGCCGAGCGGGTGCGCACCGACTCGGGCGTGGACTTCGTGACGATCATGGCCCCGGACGGGCGGCGCTGGACCCACCCCGACCCGCGGCGCATCGGCGAGCGCTTCCTCGGCAACACCGCCCCCGCCCTGCGCGGCGAGACCTTCAGCGAGACCTACACCGGCACCCTCGGCCCCTCCATCCGCGTGGTCACCCCGCTGAAGGACGGCGGCCGCGTCATCGGCATGGTCAGCGCCGGCATCACGGTGCGGGCGATCAGTGCCCGGCTCGCCGAGCAGCTCACCGCCCTGATCTGGGTCGCGGGCGGCGCGCTCGCCCTCGGCGGCCTCGGCACGTACGTCGTCAACGCCCGGCTGCGCCGGCACACCCACGGCATGAACGCCGCCGAGCTGAGCCGGATGTACGACTACCACCAGGCGGCCCTGCACGGGGTCCGCGAAGGCCTGCTGATGCTCGACGGGCAGCGCCGGATCACCCTCATCAACGACGCCGGACGCGAACTGCTCGGCCTGCGCGGTGAGCTCAAGGGCGCCGGCGTCGCCGACCTCGGGCTGCCCGCCCCGCTCACCGGCGCGCTGCTCGCCGACCGGCCCCGGGTGGACGAGGTGCACCTGAGCGCCGACCGGGTCCTGGTGGTCAACAGCTCGCCCGTGGCCGGCGGCGGCCGCCGGGGCACCGTGGTCACCCTGCGGGACCACACCGAACTACAGTCACTCGCCGGCGAGTTGGACCACGAGCGCGGTTTCAGCGAAGCCCTGCGCTCGCAGGCCCACGAGGCGGCCAACCGGCTGCACACCGTCGTCTCCCTCATCGAACTCGGCCGCGCCGAGGAGGCGGTGGACTTCGCCACGGCCGAACTCAGGCTCGCCCAGGCGCTCACCGACGAGGTCGTCAGCGCCGTGGGCGAGCCGGTGCTCGTGGCGCTGCTGCTCGGCAAGGCCGCCCAGGCGCACGAGCGGGGCGTCGAGCTGGTCGTCACCCCGGACAGTCGCAGCCTCGCCGACGGCTCCGGGCTGCCTCCGGCCCGCGACCTGGTCACCGTGCTCGGCAACCTCATCGACAACGCCGCCGACGCGGTCACCGCCGTGCCGGGGGCGCGGATCGCGGTGACCCTGCGGCCCGAGGGGAACGAGCTGCTGCTGCGGGTGGCCGACAACGGCCCCGGGCTGCCCGAGGGGGTGGACGTGTTCCTCAGGGGCTGGTCGGGCAAGGGCGAGGGCCGCGGCCTCGGCCTGGCACTGGTCCGTCAGGTGGTCCAGCGCTACGGTGGAGCGGTGGTCGCCGCCCAAGGCCCGGGCGGGGGCGCGGAGTTCACCGTACGGCTGCCGATGGCGCAGTCCGCCGCGCGGGGCGAAGGCGGGTCCGCGTGAGTGCGCCCGAGGTGCGGGTGCTGGTGGTCGAGGACGATCCCGTCGCCGCCGACGCGCACGCGCTGTACGTCGGCCGCGTGCCCGGCTTCACCGCCGTCGGCGCCGTCCACTCGCTCGCCGAGGCCACCCGCGTCCTGGAGCGGACCCGGGTCGACCTGCTGCTGCTCGACCTCACCCTGCCCGACGGGCACGGGCTGCGGTTCGCGCGCGGGCTGCGGGCCGCCGGACACCCCGCCGACGTCATCGTGGTGACCTCGGCGCGGGATCTGGGCGTGGTCCGCGAGAGCGTCTCGCTGGGCGTCGTCCAGTACGTACTGAAGCCCTTCGCCTTCCCCACGCTGCGCGAACGGCTGCTGCGCTACGCGGAGTTCCGGGCGACGGCCGCGGGCGAGGCGGCCGGGCAGGACGACGTGGACCGGGCGATGGCGGCCCTGCGCGCGCCGCGCCCGGCGGAACTCCCCAAAGGGCTGAGCGCGCCGACCCTGGACCGGGTCGCCGCGCTCCTGCGGTCGGCCCCCGAGGGGCTGACCGCGGCCGGGGCGGCCGAGGCGGCCGGGATCTCCCGGATCACCGCCCGCCGCTACCTGGAGCACCTGGTGGACACCGGCCGCGCGGGCCGGACCCCCCGGTACGGCCAGGTCGGCCGCCCCGAACTGCACTACCGCTGGCTGGCCGCGGCCGGCTCGGTGTCGAAGGTGTAGAACTTGCGGTGGTCGAGCATGTCCGCCGGGGTCACGTCGTTCCACGGCCGCATCGTGTCGCGCAGGTCCACCACGTTCGGGGTGCCGGCGGCGGGCAGGTAGGTGGACTGCGGGTGCCGGGCCTGCCAGTCGGCCCACAGCTTGTCCACGAAGGCGTGGTGCATCCAGAACACCGGGTCGTTGGGCGAGACGCCGGTGGCCATCTGGCCGCCCACCCACACGTGCACCCGGTTGTGCAGGTTGGCTCCGCGCCAGCCCTCCAGGTTGTTGCGGAAGCCGCTGGAGGAGCTGTTCCAGGGAGCCGTGTCGTACACGGGCATGGCGAGTACCGCGTCCACCTCGGCCTTGGTGGGCAGCTCGGCCACGCCGGCGCCGAGCGCCCGGCGCAGGTAGGCGCGCCCGTCCACCCGTACGGCTATGTCCCACTTGCCCGTCGCGTACGCGAACGGTCCGTCGAGGACCTGCCCGTCGCGGGCCCGTCCGGTGCCGCCGAGGAAATCGGCGGCCCAGAGCGACGAGCGGGTGGTGCGGTCGGCGCTCCAGTCCCAGTACGGGATCGAAACGCTCTCGTCCACCGCCTGCAGCGCCGCCTCGAATTCGAGCAGAAAGCGACGGTGCCAGGGCAGGAAGGAGGGGGAGCGGTGGCCCACCCGGTCGCCCGAGTCCGTGTCGGCCATGATGAAGCCGTTGTGGGTGGTGACGAACCGGTCGTAGCGGCCGGTGCGCTTCAGCTCCAGCAGCGCGTTGGTGAAGGCGCGCTTCTCCTCGGGAGTGAGCGTGGCCTGGTTCTTGCGGACGGTCATGCCGTGCCTCCCATGGGGGCGAACGGGAGGAGGGTCGCGCCCTGGAGCTCCCGCACGGCGGCGCGGGCGAGCGTGGCGGGGCTGGCAAAGGTTTCGTAGTGGTTGACCACGCTGATCCAGGTGCCGTCGGCGTTCTGCATCACGTGCAGTTCGCGGCCGTCTATCCGGACGGTGGGCATGCCGGGGGAGTGGTGCCCGCCGTGGTGGCCGCCACCGCCCGCCGCGGCGGGGGTTATCTGGATGCGCCGGCCCTGGTACACCTCGTCGACCGTGCCGACGGGTGTGGTGGCCGCGCGGGAGTCGGCGGTCGTGGCGGCGTGCGCGGTGGCGCCTGCGATGCCGAGGACGGTGAGTGCACCGGCAGTGGTGCCCAAGGCCTGCCGGCGGGTGATCTTCTTCATGGCCGAAGAACTATCAGGGCGGCGGCACCAGTTGACCGCTATCCGGACATCATCGGATAAGTTTCATATAGAACGATTTATATGATCTTCCCGTTCAGGCCGGATTCAGCGGCTCGGACAGGAAGATCTGTTGCGAACATCCTACTCGTCAGTAATTTCTTCGGCGGCGCGCCACCCCTATGGAGGGGATCACATACCCGGAGTCGGCCGGAAGGTGCATCGTGGTGCAAGGGTGATATTCCCCTATAGTCCTGATATGGCTCTCCATAAGACGAAGGACACACACGCCCGCGACGCCGACACGGACGTGTTCGCGTCCGTACTGAGCGGTCAGATCCTCCCCAAAGACCGGATGCCTGACGACCACTCACCCTCCGAAGTGGTCTACGAACTGCTCCGCAACGAGCTGCTCCTCGACGGCAACGCCGCCCAGAACCTGGCCACCTTCTGCACCACCTGGTCCGACGACGGCGTACGCCGCCTGATGGCCGACTGCCTCGACAAGAACATGATCGACAAGGACGAGTACCCGCAAACCGCCGAGATCGAGGCCCGCTGCGTCAACATCCTGGCCGATCTGTGGAACGCCCCGGCCACGAACGCCGCCACCGGCTGCTCCACCACCGGCTCCAGCGAGGCCGCGATGCTCGGCGGCCTCGCCCTCAAGTGGCGCTGGCGCGAGCGCCGCCGCGCCGCCGGACTCCCCGTCGACCGCCCCAACCTGGTGTGCGGGCCGGTCCAGATCTGCTGGGAGAAGTTCGCCCGCTACTTCGACGTCGAACTGCGTCAGGTCCCCCTGGAACCCGGCGCCACCGGCCTGCGGCCCCATCAGCTCGCCGCGCACGTCGACGAGAACACCATCGGGGTCGTCGCCATCCTCGGCGTCACCTACACCTGCGACTACGAGCCCGTCGCCGAACTCGCCGCCGCCCTCGACCTGATCGAGGCCGAGCACGGCTGGGACGTCCCCATCCACGTGGACGGCGCGAGCGGCGGCTTCGTGGCCCCCTTCCTCCACCCCGACGTGGTGTGGGACTTCCGGCTCCCGCGAGTGGCCTCCGTCAACACCTCAGGGCACAAGTACGGACTCGCCCCGCTCGGCGTCGGCTGGATCGTCTGGCGCAGCGCCGACCTGCTGCCGGCCGACCTCGTCTTCGACGTGGACTACCTGGGCGGCGACATGCCCACCTTCGCCCTCAACTTCTCCCGGCCCGGCGGCGAGGTCATCGCCCAGTACTACCTCTTCCTGCGCCTGGGCCGCGGCGGCTACCGGCGCGTCCAGCAGGCCTGCGCCGACACCGCCCGCTACCTGGCCCGCGAGATCGCCGCGACGGGCCCCTTCACCCTCCTCTACGACGGCGAGGGCGCACTGCCCGCCGTCTCCTACACCCTCACCGACCCGGCCGCGGCCGGCTTCAGCCTCTACGACCTCTCCGACCGGCTGCGCATGCGCGGCTGGCAGGTGCCCTCGTACCCGCTGCCGGCCGACCGGCAGGACACGGTCATCCAGCGGGTCCTGATCCGCCACGGGGTGACCCGCGATCAGATCGCCCTGCTCGTCGCCGACCTGCGGCGCGCGGTGGAACACCTCACCGTGAACCCGCCGCCCGCGCCCGCCACCGAACCCCGCTCCGGCTTCCACCACTGAGGACGCTCACCCCGACGCCGACCACCGCATGCCCAACGCGGTCAGCGCCCCGGCGCGCTCCGGGCTGAGGGAGGCGGCGCGGGAACGCTGGTTGGCGATCCAGGAGCCCAGGCGGAACTCCTGGTCGCCGACCCGCTCCACATGCGTACGGGGGACCGACAGATGCCGCTCGCGGGCATGGAACCGCCGGGCCGCCTCCAGATGCGCAGCCCACGCGGCGCCGTGGCCGAGCCGCTGCCGCGGCCGTGGCCCCCCGGCGTCCGGGGCCACGCCCAGGGTGTGCTCCAGCATCCAGCGCTGGACCCCGGTCAGCCGGTCCCACGACTGCCGCTGGGACCGCAGCCACACCCCGAGGTCCTCGCCCTGCACCACGGTCTCACCGGGTCCGCCCGGGAGCCGGCCGCCCGCCTCCAAGTGCACCCGCGTCAGGTGGAAGGCCCGCTGCCAGGAGATCTCCCAGGCCGGACACCAGGCCGGGTCCACCGCCTCCAGCGCCGCGCGGCGCTCGGCCGACAGCGCGCCCGGCCCCTCCCGGCGGGCGGCGGCCCGCTGGTTCTTGACCCACACCCCGACCGGGGAGCCGCGCCAGGTGGCGTCCACCGGCGGCAGCAGGTGCCCGTGCTCCGCCGCCCAGCCGCGGGCCGCCGCGAGCCCCTCCTCGAAGGTCACGTCGAAGTGGCTCCACACCATTCCCAGTTCGTCGAGCTGCGCCCGGCGCTCCCGGCCCAGCGCCCCGCGCCGGTTGGTACGCCGGGCGTCCGCGATCCACTGGCCGAGCGGGAACCCGGCGAGCCCCGGCGGCCACTCCTCCCCGGCCGCGGGCACCTTGTACGCGAACGGCACCTTCAGGTCCCCGAACGCGCCCGCGTAGATCCGGGAGGCCTCCACCCCGCGCCGCCAGTGCTCGCGCTCCGGGCGCAGCACCCGCAGCCGGATGAAGGCCGCCAGCAGCGCCGGATCGCGGGGACTGGAAAAGCTCAGCAGGGACCGCGCCCCCGCCCGCAGGCCCGTGTCCGCCGCGCCCCGCACCCCGCGCCGGCTCGGTGCCTGCGGCTGCGCCAGCGACTCCACCATGCGGGTGTCGTGCGCCCGCAGCGCCTCCAGCAGCCGAGCGAGGTCCCCGTACGCACGGGAGGTCAGCATCGTCTCCGGGGATTCCCCCGGCCCCAGCAGCACCGGCACCACCAGCGAGGCGATCTTGCCCTCGCCGGGCCGGATCCGCAGCGCCCGCCCCACCGCCTGGACCAGGTCGGGCATGGATCCGCGTACGTCGGCCCAGTACACCGAGTCGCACTCCTTGGTGTCCACGCCCTCGCCCAGCACCCGCACACTCCCGAGGAACGCCTTGTCGGCGACCCGGTACGCCGCGAAGGCGTCCAGCACCCGCCGCCGGTGCGCCGGGGTGTGCTGCCCGCACAGCCAGTCCGCCCAGACGGTACGCGGATACACCGGCTGCGGGGAGCGGTTCGCGGCCCGCAGCCGCGCCGCCACCGCGGGCAGCCCGGCGGCGAAGGCTTCGGCCTCCCTCGTCAGGTGGTGGAAGACCAGCGTCCGCCGAAACCCCTGCTCGGCAGCCGCCTTCACCAGCGCCGTCTGCAACGCGGCCAGCCGCGCCCCGCGCACCGCGTCCGAGCGCCCGTCCGGACCGAGCAGCACGGCCGCCTGGAACCCCGGATCGGTGACGTCCACGCAGACGATCTGGTACGGGGCGCATATCCCCCGGTCGATGGCCTCCGCGAGGGTCAGGGTGTAACAGCGCGCGCCGAACGGCCCGTCCGCGTCGTCCTCCATGGACGCCACGAGGTCGCCCCGCCCCTTGGGCGCCGGGCCGTCGCCCTCCTGCGTCTCCTCGCCGTCCTGCCACACCCGGGGCGTGGCCGTCATGTACAGCCGCCGGACCGCCGGGATCCGGCTGTTGTCGTGGACCACCGCCCAGGGCTTGCCGATCCGCCCCGAGGTGCGGTGCGCCTCGTCGACCACGATCAGGTCCCAGCCCGGCAGCCCTTCGCGATGGGCCCGCTCGACGGTGCCCAGGCCCAGCGAGGCGTACGTGGCGAACACCGTCACCCGGTCCACCCCCCGCCCGGCCCAGCGGGCCAGCGCGGCCGGATCGGTGGTGGTGGGCACCCCCGCGTCCTCACCGCGCAGCGAGCACACCGCGAAGGCGCGCCCCGTCCTGCCGCCCTCCCGCCAGGCCGTCGCGGTCTGCACCAGCAGGTCGAGGGAGGGAACCAGCACCAGGACCCGGCCCGCCCGCATCTGCTCGGCAGCGTGCACCGCGACCAGGGACTTGCCGGAGCCCGTCGCCATGATGACCTGCGTCCGCAGACCCGCCCGGGGGACCTCGCCCCCGGCGGGCAGCTGGAGCGCCCGCACCACGGCGTCGACGGCCTCGCGCTGGTGGGGGCGGAGCTTCTTGCGAGCCATGCGCGTCACCTCACCCCGTGATCTGCCCGTTTGCCTCCAGCACCTATCTTGCCCCGGTTTTGAAGCAGGGGCGGGAGGCGGGGTGCGCCACCGGGCGCAGGCGGCGGGGCAGACCGTCGGTGACGCGCTGCCGTCAGGTTACCGGCGGGTCACTGGCGGGCCCCGAAGTTCTGCGTCCACCACGGGCCGCCCGCGCCCTGGTGGATGCCGACGCCGATGTCCTTGAACGAGCAGTTGAGGATGTTCGCGCGGTGCCCCGGGCTCTTCATCCAGGCGTCCATGACCTGCTGGGGAGTCTGCTGGCCCTGCGCGATGTTCTCCCCGTACGTCGACCAGCGGTACCCGGCGGCCGTCGTCCGCTGCCCCGGGTCGGCGCCGTCGGGGTTGGTGTGCGAGAAGAAGCTCCGCTTGGCCATGTCGTCGGAGTGCCCCTGGGCGGCTGCACGCAGCTGCGAGTCCTCCTTGAGCGGACCACAGCCGGCCGCCGCCCGTTCGGAGTTGACCAGTGCCACGACCTGGGCCGCGGTGCCGCCCTGCGGCGCGGGGGCCGGGGCGGGGGCGCGGCTGGGCGGCGGGGTCGAGCGGGTCTGCGACGGGGTCGGCGTCGCAGTGGGGCTCGGACTCGCGGCCGACGGGCTCGGCGAGGCGGAGGCCGACGGGGACGGAGTCGCGGACGGGGACGCGGAAGCCGACTCGGAGGGGAGCCCGGCGCCGCCCGTGGTCGACAGCGCCGCCAGCGGGGCCGCGGGCGCGCCGCCCGCCTCGGAGTCGCCACTGCCGGGCAGGGTGCCGAGGTACACCAGACCGCCGCCCGCGACGCAAGCGGCGAGCACCGCGCCGCCGATCACCCGGCGCCGGTACCTGCGCCGCCTGCGCTGCGCGCCGCGGCCGCCGGCGGGGCTCTCGGCCGAGCTCTGGACCGGGGTGAGCTGCGTCGGCGCATCGGCGGGGCCCCCGCCGGCAGCGCCGTCGGCGAAGCCCGCGCCCGCGAGGTCGAAGCCGGCGCCCGCGAGGTCGAAGCCGGCCGCCGCGGCGGAGCGTACGCCCGCCAGCAGGGCCACCGAGACCGGCACCAGCGCCAGCCCGGCCAGCAGCCCCTCGGCCGGCATCAGACCGCCCCACAGCCCGGAGCACCGTACGCACTCCCGGGCGTGCCGGGCTATTCGCTTGCGCCACAGTGCGGAAGGCAGGCCGTCCCAGCTCGCCGCCACCGTCCGCAGCCCCTCGCAGGGCGGCTGCGTGTCGAGCGCCCGCTCCACCACCCGGGCCGCCTCCAGCTGCGCCTTCATCCGCTGCACCCGTACCGCCGTGTGCTGCGGGGACAGCTCCAGCGCCGCCGCCATCTCCGCCCGGGTCAGCTCACCGGCGCACTCCAGCCACCACAGCGACAGCAGCGCCCGGTCGTCCGGCTCCAGCCAGCGCGTGGCCCGCGCCGTCTCGCGCCGCTGCCCCTCCAGCTGGAGCCGTGTGACGGTCAGGTCCACGAAGTCGGCGCCCGGGTCGGCGAGCTCCCACGCGGCCTCCAGGCCGCTCTCGCCGGGGGCGCTCTGCCGGGCCTGCCAGTGCGCCCGTACCCGGTTCATCGTGATCGCCACCAGCCAGGACCGGAAGCTCTCGTCCGCGCGCAGGCCGCCCAGGCCGTCGAGCGCCCGCAGCATCGTGTCCTGCACCACGTCGTCCACGTCGCAGGACCCGTTCAGGGCCCGCCCCACGATGTTGTAGACGAGCGGCAGATAGGTGCCGACCAGTTCGTCCTGCGCACGGGGATCGCCCGCGCGGGCCGCGGCGACCAGCGCTGCCGTGTGCTCAGTAGTCATGTGATGTTCCCTGTCCGTGCCGGCGGTCGATGGTGCCCAATACCTGGGAGACCGTCGAGAGGGGCCCCGATAACACTTATCCGCAAAACGAGTTCCCGGCCTGCGGCGGGTGGCCGTGAGAGGGACGCTCCTGCGCGGGATCGGCCGCCAGGGTGAAGCCCCGTGCCGAGGCGTCCATCCGGGCGAGCCGCCGCAGGGCAGCCAGCATCGCATCCCCCAGCCCGGTGCCCGCCACCGCCCGTCACCGCCTGCTCCGCCGGCCCCCATGACCGCCCGCTCCGCCTGTCACACCGCCCGCTCCGCCGGCCGGTCCCGGCCGCGGCGGTCGAACCGCGGCTCGACCGGCGACGAGGAGGCGACGGCTGCGGGGAACTGGGAGACCGCCGCTCTCCGTTGGGGTGTCCGAACGGGCGGCCGGGGTCACAATGGGGAGGACCACGGGGCGGGTGGGGGGCGGCATGTCGGCATTGCCATTACGGGGTTCCGGCCGGGCCAGGGCCTGGATCGGCTACCTCGGTGCGGTCGGGCTGGGCGCGGGCGCGGTGGCGCTCGCGGCCGTGTGGACCTCGGGGGCCTGGGCCGCCGGGATCGGCGCGGCGGTGACCACCCTCTCCGGACTCGTCGCGGAACGGATGAGCCCCGCGGAGCCGGACGGCGCCGCCCCGGGAGAGGTGCTGCGCACCGCGGCCGGGCGGATTCCGCGGCTGCGGAGCGTGGACCGGCCCGAACTGGCCGGTGCCCACCCGGCCGAAGGCCCCGGGCACCCGCCGCCCGCGTACATCGAGCGCGACGCCGAACCGCGGCTGCGCGAGGCCCTGGACCGGGCCCGCTTCGTGCTCGTGGTCGGGGAGTCCACGGCCGGCAAGACCCGGCTCGCCTACGAGGTGGCCCGCACCCGCTACCCCCGCCACGCCTTCGTCCGGCCGATGTCCCGCGCCGCGCTGCCCGAGGCGGTACGGATCGCCGCGCGGCGGCGCCGCGCCGTGCTGTGGCTCGACGACCTGGAGGACCACCTCGGCGCGGGCGGGCTCACCGCAGCCCAACTGGCCTCGCTTCACCGGGCGGTGGTGATCGCGACGATGCGGGTCCAGGAATACCGCCGCTACGACGCCCGCGAGGAGAGCCGTCTCACCGGCTCCGACCGGGACGCCTGGCGGGCCCAGCGGGACCTGCTCCAGCACGCCGCCGTCATCCGGCTGCCCCGGCACTGGTCCCCGCGCGAGCGCGACCGGGCCGCCGCCCACCGGGGCGACCCGCGGATCGGGGCCGCGCTGCGCGCCGGGGAGCGGTTCGGGGTCGCGGAGGTGCTGGCCGCCGGGCCGGAGCTGCTGGCCTCCTGGGACAACGCCTGGGCGCCCGGAGCCAATCCGCGCGGCGCCGCCGTGGTGACGGCGGCGGTGGACTGCCGCCGGGCGGGGCTGCGCCGCCCCGTCACCCGGGAGTGGCTGCGCGAACTGCACGCCCCCTACCTGGCGGCGCGCGGCGGCGGTGACCTCCAGCCGGAGCCCTTCGCCGCGGCGATGGAGTGGGCCTGCGCGGCCGCCTACGCCACGAGCGGGCTGCTCGTCGGCAACTACGGGGCCGGCTTCACGGCCTTCGACTACCTGCTGAACGCGCCGGGCCAGGGCGCGGTTCCCGACCATCTGTGGCGGGGTCTGCTGGCCCGGGTGGAGCCCGCGGACGCCTACGACATGGGCCTGGTCGCCCACCAGGAGGGGCGCCTCGCCCGGGCCGTCGAAGCACTCGCTTTCGCCCGGCGCGGCGCAGTCCCCGGCGCCGAGCTGCCACTGGCCACCGCGATCGGGGACTCGGGGCAGCCGCGCCGGGCCGCCGCGGACCTTGCCGGAATCGTCCGGCGGCGCACGGACCGGCTCGGCCCCCGGCACCCGGACACCCTGGCCGCCCGGCACCAACTGGCCTTCTTCACCGGGGAGGCCGGCGACCCCCGGGCCGCGGCGGCCAAATTCGCGGCCCTGGCTGCGGACACCGGGGAGGTGCTGGGTCCCGACCATCCGGACACGCTGGCGACCCGGCACCAGCTGGCCTACTTCACCGGCGAGGCGGGCGACCCCCGCACGGCGGCCCGGCAGTTGGAGGCGCTGCTGGCCGACCGGCTGCGCGTCCAGGGCGCCGGGCACCCGCAGGTACTGGCCACCCGACGCAGCCTGATCTGGTTCCGCCCGGGCGAACCGGCCGAGACCGAGAGGGCGTTGGAGGAGCTGCTGGCCGAGGCCGAGGAGCGCATCGGCCCCGACGACCCGCACACCCTGGCCATCCGGGGCAGCCTGGCGGCACTGGCCGCCCGCGCCGGGACCACCGCCGAGGCGGCCGAGGCCTGGGGCGCACTCGCCGCCGACCGGGCCCGGGTGCTCGGCGAGGGCCACCCGCACGTGATCCACTCCCGGCTGGAGTGGGCCCGGGCCCTGATCGCCCAAGGCCGCCCGGCCGAGGCGGGGGCACTGTTGACCGCCGTCCTGGCACAGGCCGAGCCCGTCCTGGAGCCGGGCCACCGACACCTGCGGACCGCCCGCGAACTCCTGGCCGGCGGACCGGCGGCCGGGTACTAGAGCAGCGGGGCCAGGGCCCGGGTCGCCGCGTGCAGGGCCGGGACGTAGGACTCGATCTCCTCGCGGGAGACCAGGAAGGTGACCGTGGTGACGCTGACGCCGCCGAGCGGGCGGCCCGTCGGGCCCAGGATCGCGGCGCCGACGCAGCGGATCGTGGGTTCGTTCTCCTCGTCGTCGAGCGCGAACCCCCGGTCCCGTACGGCCGCCAGCTCGGCGTGCAGCGCCTGCGGGGTGGTGAGCGTGTTCGGCGTCCGGCGCGGCAGTCCGGTGGCGGCGATCAGCTCCGCCGCTTCCGCGGCCGGCAGGTGGGCCAGGATGCTCTTGCCGATGGCCGTCGTGTGCAGGGGCATCCGCATGCCGACCCGGGAAGCCGTCCGGAAGGGCTGCGCGCTCTCCAGCTTCCGGATGTAGGTGATGCTCTCCCCGCTGTGCACGGCGAGGTGCACGGCCTGGCCGGTGGCCTCCCGGAGCTCGCACAAGATCCCCTCGATGCTCTCCGGCTCCCCGCCGCTGACCAGGGCGGACAGTGCGCGGAGCCGGGGTCCGACCCCGTACCGGCCGTCGCCCTCGGGACGTACGAAGCCCTGCTCGACCAACGAGGCCAGGATCCGGAACGTGCTCGACTTCGGCACCGCGGCGGCCGCCGTCACATCGGTGAGCCGGTGCGGGCCCCCGGGCGCGGCCACCGCCTCCAGGATCCGCAGGGACTTCTCCAGCGCGGAGCCGGCCGCCGAGGTCCGGCCCCCGCGTGCGCCGTCGGCGGCTTCTTCCGTTGACACGGGGTCTCCCAGCCTGTGTAGGGTCTAGACCAGATCGTTCCGGTACACGATACCAAGTTCCACTACGTGGAACAAATGGAGGGGGCTGCCGTGTCTTCCGCATCACCTGTGTCGTCGTCCGCATCGCCTTGCCATCCGTACGCGGTCATGGCCGCCCAGCGCCTGCTCCCCGTGCTGCGCGACGCCGACGCGGACGAGGCCGTCCGCCGGACCACGGCCCTGCTCGCGGCCGGCTGCCGCGCCGTCGAGCTCACCACCTCCACGCCCGGCTGGGCCGAGGCCGTCGCCCGCACCGCTCCGCTCGCCGACGCACACGGCCGCCCCGCCCTGATCGGCGTCGGCACCGTGACCACCGCCGGACACGCGCACACCGCGCTCGACGCCGGCGCCGCCTTCCTCGTCTCCCCCTACCCGGCCCCCGAGGTCCGCGAAGTCGCCGCGGAGCGCGGAGCCGTCTTCGTCGAAGGCGGCTTCACCCCCGGCGAGATCGCCTCCGCCGCGCGGTCCGCCGGGGCCGCCAAGGTCTTCCCCGCCCACGTCGGCGGCCCGCGCTTCGTCCGCTCCCTCAAGGCGGTCCTCCCCGACGCCCTGATCATCCCGACCGGCGGCATCGCGCCCGGCGAGGTCGGTGACTGGCTCGCCGCCGGGGCGGCCGCCGTCGGCATCGGCAGCGGCCTGCCGGCCGATCCCGCCGAACTGGCCGCCGTGTTCGCCGAACTGGCCCTGCCCTGCTGCGGGCTCGGTGCCTGTGCGGACCGGGGGCCGCGACCGTGACCGCGGCCGGGCCCCTGCCCGTGACCGCGACCGTGCCCGCCATGTACGACGTCCTCGTGCTCGGCGAGGTCCTCGTGGAGATCCACGCCGACACCACCCTGCGGGACGCCGCCGACGGCACCCCCGCCCGCATCTCCTATTCCGGCGACGCCCTCAACGCCGCCGCCGCCGCGGCAGCCGCCGGGGCCCGCACCGCGCTGCTCGCGGTCGTCGGCGACGACGAGCTCAGCGTCCCGCTGCTGGCCCGCGCCGCCGAGCTCGGCGTGGACGTCTCCCACGTACGCCGCGCCCCGTACCCCAACGGCGCCTACCTGCTCTGCGCCGACACCGAGGGCGACCGGGAGTTCGTGTACTGGCGCGCCCGCAGTGCCGGTTCCACGCTCAGCGTGGAGCACATCGAGTCCTGGCGCGAGCTGCTCGCCCGCTCCGGGGCGCTCATCACCAGCGGTATCGCGGGCGCCCTGTCCCCGAGCAGTCGTGACGCGGTGCTGGCCGCCGCCCGGCTGGTGCACGAGTGCGGCGGCCACCTCTCGTACGACCCGAACTTCCGCCCCCGGCTCACCGGTCGGAGCGAGGCCCGGGAGCTGCTGGCCCGGATCGCGCCGCTGACCGGGCTGCTCAAGTCCTCCTGCCCGGCCGACGCGCTGGCCCTGGTCGACACCTGCGATCCGGCCACCGCCGCCGCCCGCTACCGCGCGCTCGGCGCCCGTACCGTCGCCGTCACCGCGGGCGCCGACCGGCTGTTGCTCGACGACGGCGCGGCGGCGGCGTACCACCCCGTGCCCGTCAACCCCCGCCCGGTCGACGCGACCGGCGCCGGGGACTGCTTCACCGGCACCACCACCGCACGGCTCGCGCTCGGCGACACCCTCGCGGACGCCGTCGCGTACGGGCTGGCGGCCGCCTCCCTCTCGGTGTCCGGGCGCGGGGGCACCGGGGGGATCCCCGCCTTCGCCGAGACGGCCGCCCTGGCCGCCGTACGCCGCTGACCGCGGCCGTCGCGTCGGGAGGCTACGCCGTCACACGGCTTCGAGCAGGGCGATCTCCGCCGCCGACAGGCGCACCGCACCCGCGGCGATGTTCTCGACGAGGTGCTCCGGGTTCCCGGTGCCGGGGATCGCCAGCACGTGGGGGCCGCGGTTCAGCGTCCACGCCAGGCGCAGCTGGGCCGGCGAAACCCCGTGAGCCCCGGCGACTCGCCGTACCCGCTCGTCCTCGGCCGCGACGGCGCCGGCCTCCCGGCCGGCGCCCGCGATGGCGAAGAACGGCACGAAAGCGATGCCCTGTTCCCCGCAGGCGTCCAGGAGGGCGTTCTCCTCGGCCGGGGCCCCGATCCCGTACGCGTTCTGCACGCACACCACCGGCGCGATGGCCTGGGCCTCGGCGAGGTGGTGGGCGGCGACGTTGGAGACTCCGAGGTGCCGGATGAGCCCGGCCGTACGCAGGTCGGCGAGGACCCCGAAGTGCTCGGCGAGCGGCTTTTCGGCGGCCGAGCGAGGCAGGCGCAGGTTGACCACGTCGAGGTGGTCCCGGCCCAACTGGCGCAGATTCTCCTCGACCTGCCCGCGCAGCTGTCCGGGCTCGGCCCACCACCAGTTCCCCGACGGGTCCCGGCCGGGCCCGACCTTGGTGGTGATGACGAGTTCGTCACCGTACGGGGCGAGGGCGCGGTTGATCAGCTCGTTCGCCGAGCGGGTCGGGGAGAAGTAGAAAGCGGCGGTGTCGATGTGGTTGACCCCCAGCCCGACGGCGCGCCGCAGTACGCCGGTGACCCGCTCCCGGTCGCTGGGGGAGCCGTCCGCGAGATGGGTGAGGCGCATCGCGCCGAATCCCATGCGGTTGACGCTCAGGTCGCCGAGCCGCCACGTGCCCGCGTCCGCGGCGTTGATCTTGTCAGAAGTCATCCGGTGAGGGTAACCGGCCCCGGCGGCCGGTCCGTCCGGGTACGGGCCGGCCACGGGCTCGGCCGGGGCTGGGGCTGGGGGTGGGGCTGGGGCTGGGGCTGGGGCTGGGCGAGAGCCTGCGCGCCGCCGAGCCGGTCGGTTCCACGGCCCGGCGGCGCTGTC
Organism: Streptomyces sp. NPDC060028; assembly: GCF_042736725.1. Lineage (NCBI taxonomy): Bacteria > Bacillati > Actinomycetota > Actinomycetes > Kitasatosporales > Streptomycetaceae > Streptomyces > Streptomyces sp. NPDC060028. The sequence continues at coordinate 89,727 of NZ_JBHWVJ010000003.1, forward strand.
GGGGGTGCGCCCGGGGGCCTCAGTGGCCGCGCAGGCCCTGGTCGACGGCCGTCATCAGCTCGCCGTCGGCGGTGTCGGCGTCCAGGGACCAGAACATGGCGCCGCCCAGGCCCTCTTCGCGGATGTACCGGGTCTTGGTACGCAGCACCTGCGGGTCGTCGTACGTCCACAGCGTGCTGCCGTCGAACAGCCAGGCGTGGCCGCCGCGCCGGTCGCGGTACACCTGGTACGTGCCCGCGTCGGCGAGCTTCTTCAGCGCTTTGTAGTCCTCGTACCCGGCCGCCCAGGTGGCCGGCGCCGGGCCCGTGGCCGGTTGGCCCATGCCGTCTCCGCCGCCGCTGACGCCGGTCCAGCCCTGTCCGTAGAACGGCATGCCCATCACCAGCTTGCGCGCGGGCGCGCCGCGCCGCTCCCAGGCCTCGACCGTGCCGGCCACGCTGAAGTCGTCCCGGGCGTACAGCGCGGACTGCTGCGCCGTCGTCTTCTCGCCGGAGACGTGGAAGTCGTAGCCCTGGAGGGTCACGAAGTCGAGGTCGCGCATGATCCGGCGGACGTCGAAGCCCGCGTCGATCTTGGCGGGGGCGGTGGGGACGAAGGCCGTCAGCTCGTACGTGGTCCGCTTCTTCTGGCTGCGGGCGTACGCGTCCAGCTGGGTGCGGAACTCCTTGACCAGCTCGGCGAAGTTGCGCTTGTCCTCCGGCCGGTGGGTGGTGTCGGTGTCGCCGGCCGATCCGGGCCACTCCCAGTCGAGGTCGATCCCGTCGAAGACGCCGGCGGCCGCGCCCGGGCCCCCGCGGGCGCCGTCCTGCGGCAGATTCCCCTTGATGTAGAGGTCGATGCAGGAGGCCACGAGGGCCTTGCGGGACGCCGGGGTGAGCGCGGCGTCGGAGAAGTGCGTGGACCAGCTCCAACCGCCCAGCGACAGCAGGACCTTGAGGCCGGGGTGCCTGGCCTTGAGCTCGCGCAGCTGGTTGAAGTTGCCGGCGAGGGGCTGATCCCCGTCGTCGGCGACACCGTCCACGGAGTTCTCGGCGTCGAGCGGGCGGACGTAGTCGGCCCAGGCGTCGGCCTCGCCGGGCACGTTGCCGGTGAAGCACTTGCCGTCCGCGCCGATGTTGCCGAAGGCGTAGTTGACGTGGGTGAGCTTGCCGGCGCTGCCGTTCGCCTCGAGGTCCTGTACCTGGAAGTCCCGTCCGTAGACGCCCCATTGGGTGAAGTATCCGACCCTTTTGTACGGGGTGGCGCCGTGGGCGGCGGAGGCGGGCGCGAAGGCGGTGAGCAGGGAGAGGGAACAGGCGGCGACGGCCAGCCTGCCGAGCGTGCTGCGGCGCATGGGCTTCCTTTACGGACGCGGGGGAGTGGTGCTCCTGAGCCGTGCTGTGCGTGCGCTGTGCATGCGGAAACTATTGGTCTGGACCAGAGCGGGTCAAGGGGGTGGGGTGGGCGGGGCGGACCCGGACGCAGGGATCAGGACAGGCGTAGGGATCAGGACAGGCTCCACTGGCCTACGTCGTCGGAGAGGCCGCCGTTGAGGGCGAACTGCACCGCGGCGAGCGGGGCGTCCTCGGGCAGCCGGAAGGTGACGAAGCCGCGCGCCGTGCCGCCGGGGCTGAGCGTTACGGTGTCGGGGAAGGCCGCACCGGCCTCCGTCGAGGCGTTGAAGCCGGCGTACCGCTGCCCGTACGCGTCCAGCAGGTGCGCGGCGGGGGCCGGGGAGTCCTTGTACACGGCGGTCCCGGTGTTCTCCAGGTGGAACTGTACGGAGACCAGCCGTTCGGAGTCCCCGGGCGCGGGGCTCGCCGGATCCACCACCTGGCCCAATGTGACGTCGAGCCGCTCGCCCGGGCCGTTGCCGGAGAGCGGGACGGTCTCGCCGGAGGGGCCGGCCGCGCCCAGCAGGGCGGGGATCAGCAGGGCGATGGCGGCCAGGGGCGCCCGCGGCCGTGTCCCGCGCCGTGTCCCGGGGCCGGGCCGCCCGCGTCGGGGCAGGGCGGAACCTGCTGTTCCACGGATCACCCTGCCCACGATCCTCCGCGTCCTGCGGTCCCGCCACCCGCCCTGGCGGCGCGGGCCCTCGTAGCCTGACCCCATGCTCTCCCTCGAATCCGGCGACCCGCTCGCCGTCTCCGTCTCGGCCGCGATCCGCGCCGGTGACCTGTCGGAGCTGCGGCGACTCCTGGACGCGCACCCCGGACTCGCGACCTGCCGCATCGTGCGGCGGGGCGCGGCCGCCGGGGAGCGCAGCCTGCTGCACGTCGCGACCGACTGGCCGGGCCACTACCCGCAGACCACGGAGGTGATCCACGCCCTCGTCGCCGCCGGGGCGGACCCCGGAGCCCGGTTCGTCGGGGCGCACACGGAGACCCCGCTGCACTGGGCCGCCAGCAACGACGACGTGGCCGCCGTCGACGCCCTCGTCGCGGTGGGCGCCGACATCGAGGCCCCGGGCGCCCTCCTCGGCGGCGGCACCCCGCTCGCCGACGCGACGGGCTTCGGCCAGTGGCGCGCCGCGCGCCGCCTCCTCGAGCACGGCGCCCGCCCCGGCCTCGAGGACGCCGCGGCCCTCGGACTCCTGGAACGCGTCGAGGAGTTCCTCGCCGCCGGCGTGTCCCGGGAAGACGTCACGAGTGCCTTCTGGGGGGCCTGTCACGGAGGCCGGCTGTCCACGGCCCAATACCTGCTGTCTCAAGGCGCGGACGTCGACTGGATCGGCCACGGCGGTCTGACACCCCTCGATATCGCTCTGACCAGCGAAGACGGTCCCCTGATCGCCTGGCTGCGGTCCGCCGGCGCGCACACCGGCGCCGAGATTCCCGTGAGTTGACCCCCCAATTCGGTGGATCTTCGGCCCGCGCCATGCCATGGTTGGTCTCACCGAAGGGGTGTAGCTCAGCTGGTCAGAGCGCCGGTCTCCAAAACCGAAGGCCGCAGGTTCGAATCCTGCCGCCCCTGCAACGCTGTACGTGAAGCCAATGGCTTCTGTACTGGGAAAAGGTAAGAGCCCTGCCGGTAGCCCGGCGGGGCTCTCGCGTTTCCATGGCCTCCTGCCGGCCCGTCGAGGTCCCGCCCCGGCGCGGCCCGAGCTGACGCCGGACGACCGGCGCCGGTTTTTCCGACGGATGCGCCGCACGGCCGAGGAGGCGCGGGGCGGAGACTTCCTCCTCCGGCGCCAGGCCCTGTAACTTCATCACCACCACCCTGGACGATGACGACGCAGGCGAGGCCGCGAACCTCAACTACTGGGCGTACTGGATCGGCGAAAGCACCCACCTCCAGCTCTCGGACGACTTCATTGCCACCCCCGGCACGCCCACCTGGCATGGACACAAGCTGCTTCAGCACCTCGTCACTGGACTCGCCCCCGACCGCGGGTTCTTCGACCTCAACATCCACACCCTCTGGGCCCTGCTCGCCGCGCGCCCCGGACTCCTGCGCACGTCACCCGCCGGGCGTTCCCTGCGCGACCGCCTGCCCGTGCTGTTGGATAGCACCGAGCCATCGACGCGCGCCCGTCCCGAACTCGAAGGCATCCGATACGCAATCCGCCTTGCCGAGGCGTGAGCTCGACCGGTGCCGACCCCGAGGCGGTGACCGCCGACCAGACGGCGGGGATGCCTGAGCTGCTGGCAGCCACGATTCAAGAGCTGGTCGCCGAGTACGAAGGGAAGGACTCGGCGGAAGCCATCTGCGCGCGCGACGCGGACAAGCTGGAGTGCATGCTCCAAGGCATCGAGTACCGAGCCCAGGGGTACGAGGCCGCACAACGGTGGATCGACAACAGCCGGTCCCGGCTGACGACCGAGACCGGACAGCGGCTTGTCGAGGAACTGCTTGGTCAGGGCCCGCTCGACTGGCTCCGGGCGGCCATCGGCGAGAAGAGCTGACCCGGACGCACGAAATCGCCCCCTCCCGCCCGAAGGCGAGAGGGGGCGATGTCGTTCAGGAGACCCCGTACCACCGGCTGGCCCAACCGGCGTTGATGAGGGTGGTGGTCCGCTGCGTGAGGTCGAGCGAGGCTGGCAGGGACGTCTGGCCGGACAGCATGTTCGAGTAGCGCAGCCGCGGCGCGACCAAGCCGCAGTTCACGGTGATGCCGGCGCCCGTCGCTTTGAACGTGAGCGAGTTCGTAGCCCAGGTCCCGTTCAGCAGCATCGCCACGTAGTACTCACCGGGCGCCGCTGTGCCCGCGCCCTCGTCCGGGCTGATCGTCCTGCACGACCTCAACCTCGCCGCCGCCTTCTGCGACTGGCTGTACGTGCTCCGCGACGGGCGGGTGGCCGCCTCCGGGACGCCGGACGCGGTCCTCACGGAGGAACTGCTGCGCGAGGTCTATGGCGTGCGGACGCGCATCGCGATCCACCCGGACACCGGCGCGGCCAACATCGTCTACCTTCCGGCGGATGGAGCACGAGTGGGCAACTGACGAGGTCCGGGGCCCCTGGAGTACGCCGAGGACGGGCGCTGCCCGCGCCCGGGGCGAAGGGGAGACCGGCCTTCGGTCTACTCGGCAGGGTCCGGCTGGTAGCCGTACGGGCGGGTGATGATCTCCATCGCGTGACCGCTCGGGTCCAGGAAGTAGACCCCGCGGCCGCCGTCGTTGTGGTTGATCTCGCCCGGGTGCTTGCGGTGCGGGTCCGCGTAGTACGGGATCCCGGCGGCCTGGATCTTCTCGAACGAGGCGTCGAACTCCGCCTCCGAGATCAGGAAGGCGTAGTGCTGCACGCTGATGGACGCGGCCGGGACGGTCGCGAAGTCCAGGGTGACGCCGTTCGCGGTTTCGACGGGGATGAACGGACCCCACTCCGCGCCGGCCTCGAGGCCGAGGATGTGCGCCAGGAACTCGGCGGACTCCCGGTTGTCGCGGGAGTGGATGATCGTGTGGTTCAGCTGTACCGACATGTGTGGATGCCTCCGAAAGGCACGTCACGGCGCCTCCATGCCTCACCCGGTCGGTGACCGACACGCGACGCCGTGACGTGATCCTAAACAGCCCTTCCGGGTGGAGTCCACCGGATTCGCGCCATCACGAACCCCCGTAAACCGCCTTGACGTTGTCCTGTGCCGGGTGGGTGCGGCCGGCCGGGCCCGCGGCGAAGATCCGCAGCAGGTTCTCCGTCACCCGGGTGGTCAGCGCCCCCGACCGTGCGTCCAGGCCGTGGTTGGCGCCGCTGCGGCCGTCGCCCGTCGCGTCGAGGGCCTCCACCCACCGCATCGTCCCGGTCGCGAAGACCCCGGCGCCGCTCGGCACCGTGTAGTACGCCGTGTCCTGATGGCTGGGCCGGCCCTCGCAGACCACGGGGGAGTGGGCCAGGATCTCGATCGGACGGGGCGTCGGGAAACCGGTGTTGACCTTGTCGTACTCCACACCGACCAGGTGCGCGAAACGGTCGCCCGCCTTCGCCCCGGTGCCCTCGAACAGCCAGTGGCCCGGGTTCGTCACGACGTACGGGGCGTCCACCGGGTAGCCGTCGTAGATCACGCCCAGCAGCGAACTCTCCGGGTCCGCGGCCGGCGGCGAGCGGAAGTCGACGGTGGCCGGATGGCCGCGTTTGAAACCGGGGTCCTGGTCATAGGAGGACTTGTAGCAGACCAGCGTACGGTCGGGCCCCAGGTCGGAGGGCTCCAGCCGGATGCGGCGGAAGCAGCAGTTCGCGCCCAGGATCGCGATGTTCGTCCCCGCATCGCGGGCGGCGGTGAAGTGGGCGCGCTGCTCGGGCGACCAGTACTCGTCGTGGCCGAGCGAGAGCACCGCCGAGGCACCCTCCAGGAGGCGCTTCTCCCGGGCCACATCGGTGGTCGTCGTGTAGGCCAGGGGTATGCCGAGCCGCTCGGCGAGCGCGAGCAGCGGCGCCTCGTACACGAGGAACAGGCCCGCGCCGTCGTCGTACTCGTAGGGGCGGTCGAAGGACACGGCGAGCGAGCGCGAGGCGTAGCCGCCGCTGGGGCCGTCGTAGCTGCCGTAGCCGCCCCACCGGTTGTACGCCTGCCAGGTGGCCACCGCGTTGACCACGACCGTACGTCCTGCCGTGGCCGCCGAGCGCACGGTCACCGGCACGAACCGCTGGCCCTCGCCGCCCTGCGCGTCCAGCCGCAGCAGGTAGCAGCCCTCGGGCCAGTCCTTGGTCTCGACGGTGGTGGTGCGGGCCCAGCGGGTGCGGACCATCCGGGTCCCGGAGTCCACGGTGTGCTCGGGCTGGCGCACGCCGGGCAGCGCCTCGGAGCGCCACACCAGGCGGGCGCGGGCGCCGCCGTACCAGCCCATCCGGTAGGCGGAGACCGTGAACCGGGGCGCGGTGGTGGACACGTGCAGTCCGAACGACTCGCCGGGCAGCACGCTGACCTTGTCCGCGAACCCCTCGATGGCCCGCGCCGGTCCGGCCTTGGTCACGTGCCAGTCGGCGTTTCCGGGGCGGGCGTTCTCGGCCTTGGCGTCGAAGCCGTGTTGCCCGTCCTTGCCCGGCGACCCGGACGGCTTCGGGTTCTTGGCGGACCCCGCCCCGTCCGCCATGTTCGCCCCGCCGGCGTCGCCGCTCGCGCAGCCGGCCACCGTACCGAGCCCGGCTGCCGTGGCCGCGCCCGTCGCGATGGCGAGAAACCGCCGTCTGCCTGCGCCTTCGCCGTCCCCGGCCATGTACTCCTGATCCATGGAGGGCACGCTATGTCACGCTTAGGCCCAGGTTTTTACCGCCCCGGACTTCGTGCCGTCGGCCCGTGCCGGCCACCGGGCGTCGCCGAGCTACCCGGCCCGTGCGGCGATGGCCCGCGCGCACTCCATCGACTCGGTGTGCGTCGTGTCCACCTCCAGGTCGTAGAGCACGCCCGTGTGGACCAGGTCCGCCTGCGACACGGCCATCCCGATGTCCCGGTCGCCCCGTGCCGCCTCGCGGGCCGCCGCGACCGCGCTCTCGCAACGGACGCCGACCCACAACACCCGCAGCCCGCCCAAAGCGTGCTGCCAGCGCTGCTGGGACTGCGCTCCACCGAGGAACACCTCATCGACGACGACCCGGGCACCCGCGCGCGCCATCGCGGCGATCCCCTCGATCCATGCCGCTTCCAGCGCCCGGAACTGCGGCCCGACGACGACCTCGCCGCCCGGGGCGAACTCGATCCACGCGTCCGAATTGCGCAGGGACGCGGGCATCGCGTCGATGAGCGTGTCGACCCCGACGGTCAGCCACGGATCCGGCAGAACCGCCTGCAGGCACCGGGCGATGCCGGACTTGCCCGAGCTGGAGCCGCCGTTGAGCACGATCACCTGAGTCGTCACCGCGCCACAGTAGGGGCGTCGCGGCAGGAGACGAAACGTGTTTCCTGCCGAGGCCGCGCCCACCTCACGCGGCGTGTGAAAAATGCTTTCACAGACCAGCAGACCAGACAGACGAGAGAGAAGAGGGTACGGATGGCGGTGGCCCGCGCCGAGGTCGCGGCGGTCTCGCGCGTACTGAACGGCGGACACCCGGTGGCCGGCGCCACCCGGACCCCTGTGGAACAGGCCGTCGAAGACCTCGCCCACCTCGCGCTCCCGGAGGGCCGTGTGCCGCTGCGCGCGGCGGGCGCGCTCGCCGCGCGGTTCGTCACCGGCCGCAGACCGCTGCCGCCCGGCGGGATCACCATGCTGCCCGCCGAGTTGACGGAACGCGGCTCCGCCGCGCCGCAGCCCCGGCCCGGGGGGAGCCGTCCGTGAGGTACGCGTTCGCCACGCTCGGCCTGCCCGGCACGCCGCTCGCACGCAGCGCCCAACTCGCCGCCGCCCACGGGTACGACGGCCTGGAACTGCGCGCCCACCCCGAGGAGCCCCTGCACCCCGGCAGCCCGGCCGGCGACCGCTCCGCGGGACTGCGGACCCTGACCGCAGCCGGAGTCGCCGTCCTGGGGGTCGCGGGATACGCGCAGGTGGCGGCCGCCGGCCCGGACGAGCCGGTACTCGCCGAGATCCGGGCCCTGATCGGGCTCGCCGCCGACCTCCGGGCACCCTACGTCCGGGTCTTCCCCGGCGGCGGTGACCAGCCCGCCCCGGCCGCCGACGACCACGCCGTACGCCGACTGCTGGCCGCGGCCCCGTTCGCCGAGCGGCACGGGGTGCGGATCCTGCTGGAGACCCACGACTCGCACCGCACCGCGGCCGCCACCGCCCGGGTGCTCGACCGGGTCGCCCATCCGAGTACGGGCGCGCTGTGGGACGTACTGCACACCTGGCTCGGTGGCGAGCCGCCGGCCGAATCGCGGCGGACCCTTGCCGCGCACCTGGGCTACGTACAGGTGAAGGACGTGGCGTCGGCGGGGGAGACGACCCCGCTCGGGCTCGGCGCCGGAGTGCTGCCGCTCGCCGAGGCCGTGGCCGTCGCCGATCCGGACGGCTGGCTGTGCTGGGAGTACGAGAAGCGCTGGCACCCCGGCGCCGCCGAGCTGCCGGACCAGCTCGCGGGGGGCCGGGAGCACCTGGCGGGGCTGGTGCGTGCCCGTCGCCGCGAGTGAACGCGCGGCTCGATCGAAACGGTCACTCGTCCCGACCCGCCCGCGCCCTACGAGCGGATCGTCAGCCGCGGAAGCAGCTCCAGGTGCTGCCGGGGGCCCTCCTGCGCCGTCCCGGCCGCCGTCAGCCGGTCCAGCAGCAGGCCCGCGGCCCGCGCGCCCACCTCGCCCTTGGCCGGCGCCACCGCCGACAGCGGGACGTCGGCCAGCCCGGCCACCTCGTCGTCGTACGTGACCACCGCGAGGTCCTCGGGCACCCGCACGCCCCGCGCCTGGAGCCGCGGGATCAGCATGATCGCGTCGGTGTCGCTGTGGATCAGGGCCGCGGTCACCCCGCCCTTGGCCACCGCCTCGTGCAGGTGGTCAAGCGTCCGGGCGAACAGGTCCGCGTCCGAGAGCGGCCCCGCCCCGGCCGCCGGCCACGCGGGCGCCGGCTCCAGTCCGAGCACGGCGACAGCCGCCTCGTACCCGGCCCGTAGCCGCGCCGTCGTCGGCGTCTCCCGGCTGGCCAGCGCGATCCGCCGGTGCCCCAGATCCACCAGGTGCTGCACCGCCCGCGCCGCGCCGTGCGCATGATCCGACGTCACACGGTCCAGCCCCGCCGCCGGATGCCCCGGCGGGGCCCACCGCTCCACCAGCACCGTCGGAACCGGCAGTTCCGCGGTCCATGCCCCCTCGTCGGGACCGGGCGAGCCGGAGTCCCAGTTCGGCGTCAGCAGCAGCCCGTCCGCCCCGGTGGACAGCAGTCGGTCCGCCTGGGTCCGGTCCTCGCCCGACAGGTACCGGGTCAGTCCCACCCTCAGCCGCGCGCCCCGCGCCTCGACCACCTCGCGGGCTCCCCGTACGACTTCGGCGTAGTAGTGGTCGGTCGTCGGCACCACCATCCCGACCACCAGCCCCTCGGCCGACGCCCCCGTCGCGCCGGCCGTGGTGCGGGCCCGCGTCCCGGACGCGGCCGACAGCGCCGAAGCGGCCGATGTGGCGGCGAACCGCGGCCGGCCCGGCTCCACCCGGCTGATCACCCCGTGCATCCGCAGGATCTCGCCCCGCGCCGTCATCGCCTCGATGTCCCGCCGCAGGGTCACCGGGGAGACGCCGAGCTCCTGGGCCAGGTCCGTGACGCGCGCGGTGCCCCGCTCCTGGACGAGCGCGAGCACCTGTGCCTGACGCTGGTCTACATGTGGTCCCGCAGCGCACCCTGTACGCTCCCGCGCCCCTCTGGCGGTCCGGCGCGAACGAGATCGTCGTACTCGAACTGGAGCGCCCCGGCACCGCACTGCCCCTGCGCGACCAGCCCGACCTCGGCCGCCCCACGGTGCTCACCCTCCAGTGACGGGCGCTCACGGCCGCCGGGCGCTCACGGCCGCCGGGCGGCATGGGCGGCGCGGCGGGGTAACTTCGCTGTGATCGTTCGTGCGTGTTCATGAGTGTCCTGAGTGGAGGAACGGAATCCATGCGCCATCTCCCCCTTGGCAGTTCAGGTCTGCAGGTGTCCGCCGTCGGACTCGGCTGCAACAACTTCGGCGGCCGCCTCGACGCCCGGGCCACCCGCGCCGTGGTCGACGCCGCCCTCGACGCGGGCATCACCCTCCTCGACACCGCCGACATCTACGGCGGAGCAGGCGGCTCCGAAACCCACCTCGGCCAGGCCCTCAAGGGCCGCCGGGACCAGGTCGTCCTCGCCACCAAGTTCGGCTTCGCCGGCATGGACATGGGCTACGGAGCCGCCGCCGGCTCCCGCGGCGGCCGCGCCTACATCCGGCGCGCCGTCGAGGAGTCCCTGCGCCGCCTGGTGACCGACCACATCGACCTCTACCAGCTGCACAGCCCCGACCCCACCGTCCCGGTCGCCGAGACCCTGGCCGCGCTCACCGAGCTCGTCGCCGAGGGCAAGATCCGTTACATCGGCCACTCCAACTTCAGCGGCTGGCAGCTCGCCGAAGCCGCCCACGTCGCCCGGGAGACCGGCTCGGTGCCCTTCGTCTCCGCGCAGAACGAGTGGTCACTGCTCCAGAGGTCGGCGGAGCGCGAGCTGGTCCCGGCCGCCCTGAACTACGGCGTCGGCGTGCTCCCGTACTTCCCGCTCGCCAACGGCCTGCTCACCGGCAAGATCCGCCGGGGCGCGCCGGTACCGGCCGGCTCCCGCCTCGAAGGCCGCGACGCGTACCTCACCGAGGAGCGCCTCGACACCGTCGAGGCGCTGGCCGTCATCGCCGAGAAGCACGGCCGCACCGTCCTGGAACTCGCCATCGGCTGGCTCTCCGCGCAGCCCGGCTGCGCCTCGGTCATCGCCGGCGCCACCTCCGCCGAGCAGGTCCGTGCCAACGCGGCCGTCGCCGACCGCCCGCTGGAGCCCGAACTGCTGGCCGAGATCGACGCCGTGGCACCGGGCGTCGCCTGACACCAGTGCCTCGGCGGACACCAGCTCCGGGTTCTCCCGCAGGACGTGACGTGCCCCTAGGACACGATGTCCTTGCGGGAGAACCCCCGGAACGCGAGGGCGAACAGCACTACCGCGTACGACACCGACACCGCCGCCCCCTTGATCATCCCGCCCCACTCCAGCTGCGGCTGCAAGGCGTCGGCCCAGGCGAACTGCCAGTGCGCCGGCAGGAACTCCCGCCACGACCCCAGCGCGGTCACCGCGTCGAGCACGTTTCCCACGATGGTCAGCCCGACCGCCCCGCCCACCGCGCCCAGCGGCGCGTCCGTACGGGTCGACAGCCAGAACGCCAGCCCGGCCGTGACCAGCTGCGACACGAAGACGAACGCGACGGCCAGCGCGAGCCGCGACACGGTGTCCCCGGCCGCCAGCGAACCGCCCGTCGGCAGCTTCAGCGGCCCCCACCCGTACGCGGCCGTGCCCGCCGCCAGCGCCACCACCGGCAGCAGCACCATCGCCGCCAGGCTGAAGCCGAGCGCGACCACCAGCTTGCTCCACAGCAGCCGCGCCCTCGGCACCGGCGAGGCCAGCAGGTAGCGCAGCGAGGACCAGCCGGCCTCGGACGCGACCGTGTCCCCGCAGAACAGCGCCACCGGCACCACCAGCAGGAACCCGGCCGACACGAACAGGCAGGTGGCGGCGAAGTTCGCGCCCGAGGCCGTCGCCGTGTCGATGAGCGTGATGCGGCCGTCGCCGCCCGGGCCGCCGCCCGGACCCCCGCCCACCGCGAACGCGATCATCAGGACGAACGGCAGCGCGGCCAGCACCCCGCCCATCACCAGCGTCCGCCGCCGGCGCCACTGCCGCAGCGCCTCCACGCGCAGTGGCAGCGTCCGGCTCGCGTGGTAGCCCGGGGCGACCTCCTGGACCGTACTCATGCCTGACGTACCCATGCCCGACGTACCCATGCCTGACGTACTCACGTCTGACGTATTCACGCCGGACCTCCGATCAGGGTGAGGAAGGCGTCCTCCAGCCGGCGGTGCGGACCGACTCCGCTCACCGGCACCTCCAGCCGTACGAGTTCCGCGATCAGCCCGGCGGCCGTCGCGCCTTCGAGCCGTACGAGCAGCCCGTCCTCGGCACACACCACCGAACCCACTCCCTCCAGCGCCGCCACCTTCTCCACGACCCCCTCGTCCACCGGCCCGGCCAGCGTCACCAGCAGGGTGTCCCCGCCTCCGGTGATCTCGGCGACCTCACCGGCCGCCACCCGCTGCCCGCGGTCCATGACCACCAGGTGCGTGCACGACTGCTCCACCTCCGACAGCAGGTGGCTGGAGACGATGACCGTCCGCCCGCCCGCCGCGTACCGGATCATCACGTCCCGCATCTCGCGGATCTGCGGCGGGTCCAGACCGTTCGTCGGCTCGTCGAGGATCAGCAGGTCCGGCATGCCGAGCATGGCCTGCGCGATGGCGAGCCGCTGCCGCATGCCCTGCGAGTACGTGCGCACCGCGCGCTCCAGCGCGTCGCCGAGCCCGGCGATCTCCAACGCCTCCGCCATGTGCGAATCCTCGGCGGGGCGGCCGGTGGCCTGCCAGTACAGCTCCAGATTGGCTCGCCCCGTCAGGTGCGGCAGGAAGCCCGCGCCCTCCACGAAGGCCCCGACCCGCGACAGCACCGGCGCCCCGGCCCGTACCGCGTGCCCGAACACCCGGATCTCCCCGGCGTCCGGAGAGATCAGACCCATCAGCATCCGCAGCGTGGTGGTCTTGCCGGCACCGTTGGGCCCGAGCAGACCGAGCACCTGGCCCTTCTCCACCCGGAAGGACAGGTCCCGCACGGCGTAGCGGTCCTGCGCCTTCGCGTAGCGCTTCGTCAGCCCGGTGATTTCCAGTGGTACGTCGGCCAGTGCGGGTTCGGGCTGCGGTTCTCCCGCCCGCACCCGCCCGCGACCCCCGCCGGTCCTCCGGACTCCCAACAGCCCCGCGGCCAGCGCCAGCGCCGCGAGCGGCAGCCCCCAGGTCCAGGCGGGCAGCCCCGCCGAGGCGGCCCGTACCCCGTCCGCGACGGGGACGGCCAGCGGGCCCTGCGCCGAGACGGTGTACGTGGCGGGCGCGGCCGGGGACGCGTACCCGAGATCGGTCGCGGCGACCACGAGCCGCAGCCGGTGCCCGGCCTCGACGGCGTGGTCGATCGCCGGGAGCCGCAGCTCGACGGTGGTGTCCTGTCCGGCGTTCTGCACCCGCACCGGGGCGACCAGCTGATTCGGCAGCACCTGCCGGCGGCCGTCGGGCCCGACGTCGTAGACCTTGCCGAACAGCACGGCCGAACCGTCCGCAGCCGTCGACCTCACCTTCAGGGTGACGGTCGGGGTCCCGGTGATCCGCAGCCCGGCGTCCAGCGGCTCCGTCTCGAACCGGGCGTTCTGCCCGGGGAAGTCCATCGAGAGCCCGGCTCCGAAGGCGGCGAGCTGTCCGCCGATGCCGGGCAGCGACGACAGCGCGGGCGGGGCCCCGCCCGCCGGATTGCCGAAGCTCTGCTCCCGGCCGGCCAGGGCGAACTCCCGCGGGTCCGACCGCAGACCCGGGTAGCTGTCGCCGCTCGCCCCGCGCAGTTTGACCTCGCCGTCGGTGGAGTCGATGCCGCCGGAGCGCGTGACGCGGAACGCCGGTCCGGTCGCCACCCCCTCGTCGTCCTTGAGGTGGCGGTCGAACCAGGCCTTGACCCGGTTCCCGACCCGGTCGGCTTCGCGCATCCCGCCGTCGTGTCCGCCGGCCGCCCAGTCCACGGAGACGGGCGCGCCGTTCGCGGCGATGGCCTTGGCCATGGCGTCGGCCTGGTCGAGCGGGAAGAGGGAGTCGTCCTGGCCCTGCACGATGAGGGTCGGGACCTTGATCTTGTCGCCGACCGCCGACGGGCTGCGCTTCTCCAGCAGGGCGCGGGCCTCGGCGTCGGGCTTGCCGGCCACCGCGACCCGCTCGTACATGGCGCACAGCTCGGGCTGGAACCGCCCGCGGCCGGGCGGGGCGAGCGGGTCGGCGGCCCCGGGGCCCGCCTGGGCCCCGGCCTGACCCGGCTGCATCATCCCGCCCGCGGAGCCGGTGGTGAAGAAGAGGCCGGCCCACAGCTTCTTGAACACGTCGTTCGGGAAGAGGGAGTCCGCGAGGTTCCAGTAGGTGATCTGCGGGGCGATGGCGTCCACGCGCGGGTCGTGTCCGGCGGCCAGCAGGGAGATGGCCCCGCCGTAGGAGCCGCCGGTCACGCCGACGCGCGGGTCGCCGTTCGCGTCGAGCCGCACCTCGGGCCGGGTCGCCAGCCAGTCGATGAGCCGGGAGACGTCCTTGACCTCGTGGTCGGGGTCGTTCAGCCCGATCCGGCCGCCGGAGCGGCCGAAGCCGCGCGCCGACCAGGTCAGGACGGCGTAGCCGTCGCGGGCCAGCCGCTCGGCCTGCGCCCGGACGTCGTCCTTGCTGCCGCCGAAGCCGTGCCCGATGAGGACGGCGGGGCGTCTCTCCCCGCCGCCGGTGGTGAAGTACGAGGTGTCGATGGCGGCACCGGGCATGTCGAGCACCTGGTCCTGACGGTGCACGGACGCGGAGTCACCGGCCGCGGCGGTGGCCGTCAGCGTGCCGGCCCCCGCGACGACGGCGAGAGCGGCCGCGCCCGCGAGCAGGCGGCTTCGGCGGCGCCGGGGCAGTCGGAGCTTCATACGGGAACCCTAAACGCCCGGCCCCCGCCGATCGCGCTCCCGAAGGCTGAACTCCGGACCTTCTCGAGGAGTACGCCGCGGCCCGCGCATACCGCGCCTGCGGTACACCCGCCCGCGGCACAGGGTGGGCGGAGCGCCCGGCCCGACCTGCGCGCGCCGCCCGACCTGGCGCGAGCCGCCGACCGGCGGGAGGATGGCCGCATGCTGCTGGCCGAGGTCGCGTGCGTGTCCCGGGAGGTCGCCGAAACCTCCGCCCGGTCCCGCAAGAGCGCCCTGCTCGCGGAGCTCTTCGCCGCCGCCCCCGCGGACGAGGCCGCGCTGGTGATCTCGTACCTCGCCGGGCGGCTCCCGCAGGGCCGCCCGGGAATCGGCTGGCGCGCGCTGGCCAGGGAGAGCGAACCCGCGGCCGAGCCCACCCTGACCGTGGCCGCCGTCGACGCGGCGGTGACCGAGTTCGCCGCCGTCGCGGGCGCGGGCGCGCAGGCCGAGCGGCGCCGGATCCTGGACGGCCTGCTCGGCGCGGCCACCGAAGCCGAGCAGCGGTTCCTGCGCAGCCTGCTCTCCGGGGAGGTGCGCCAGGGCGCCCTCGACGCGGTGGCGCTGGAGGGCGTGGCCGCCGCTGCCGGGGTGCCGGCCGCGGAGCTGCGCCGGGCCGTGATGCTCGACGGCTCGCTGCCCCGGGTCGCCGCCGCCGTCCTCGCCGACGGGGCGGGGGCGCTGCGCGACGTCACCCTGCGCGTCGGGCAGCCCGTACAGCCCATGCTGGCGAACACCGCCAAGTCGGTGGCGGAGGCCCTGGCGGCGCTCGGGCCCTGCGCGGTGGAGGAGAAGCTCGACGGGATCCGCGTACAGGTCCACCGCGAGGGGGACGACGTACGGCTGTACACGCGCTCCCTGGACGAGATCACCGACCGGCTGCCGGAGGTGGCCGAGCTGGCCCGGTCGCTGCCGGGGGAGCGGTTCATCCTCGACGCCGAGGTGATCGGTCACTCGCCGGACGGCCGACCGGTGCCCTTCCAGGAGCTAGCGAGCCGGGTCGGCTCGCGCGTCGACGTCGCCGCCGCCCGGCAGACCCTCCCCGTCGTCCCCTATTTCTTCGACGTGCTGGCCGAGGGCGACAGGGTGCTCCTCGACCTGCCCGTCCGCGAGCGGTACGCGGCCCTGGCCGCGCTCGTGCCCGAGACCCACCGCGTCCGGCGGCTGATCGTCGAGGATCCGCAGGGGCAGGCGGGAGAGGCCGAGGAGTTCTGGACGCAGACCCTGCGCCGCGGCCACGAAGGCGTGATGGTCAAGGGGCTCGACTCTGCCTATGCGGCCGGGAGGCGCGGCAAACACTGGCTCAAGGTGAAACCGGTCCGCACCCTCGACCTGGTGGTCCTCGCCGTCGAGTGGGGGCACGGGCGGCGCACCGGGCTGCTGTCGAACCTGCACCTGGGCGCGCGGGCCGCCGACGGCTCGTACGCCATGCTCGGCAAGACCTTCAAGGGGCTCACCGACGAGATGCTGCGCTGGCAGACCGCCCGGCTGGGCGAGCTGGCGACCTCGGACGACGGGTTCACCGTGCGGGTCAGGCCGGAGCTGGTCGTGGAGATCGCCTACGACGGCCTGCAGCGCTCGCCGCGCTATCCGGCCGGGGTCGCGCTGCGGTTCGCGCGGGTGCTGCGCCACCGCCCGGACAAGAGCGCGGACCAGGCGGACACGGTGGAGACGGTGCTGGCGGACGGGGCCTGAGGCTCCGCCTCCGCGACGTCAGCAGACCGTGCCCGGCCGGGCCGCGGTGGCCCGCAGGAGGTCCCGCAGAAGGCCGAAGTCGATGGCCCCGGGCTTGCGAAACCGCAGGCACCCCTTGCCCATGTCCTGTCCTGCCAGGCGTTCCGCGAAGGCCTCGCGCACGTCGCTGCGCATCAGGTAGAAGGAGATGTACTGCTTCTGGGAGGCGAAGGCGATCTCGGCGGCGCCGTCGCGCCGGTACACGGGCATTCCGTAGGCCATGACCTCCTCGAAGCCCGCCAGCTCCGCGCGGCACAGGTCGCGCAACCGGGTCAGGGCCTGTTCGCGGCCCTTGGACGCCTCAGCCGCCTCGGCCAGATAGCCGGTCACGTCGTTCGCCTCGCTCCGCACCATTCCACGAGGCTACCCGGAAGCCGTGATTTGCCTCAGAGGCAAGATGGTTTGCCAGGCAGGCAAGAATCTGGCTCAATCGGGGCATGACAACCGGTCCTGCCCCCGGCCCCGACGAAGCGACGGGAGAACTCCCCGCCGTCGCCCCGCAGCTTCGCGAGCTGCGCCGCCGCGCCGGGCTCACCCTGGAGGCCGCCGCCACGCGGGCCCAGCTCTCGCCGGCCCACCTGTCGCGGTTGGAGACCGGACAGCGGATGCCGTCCCTGCCGCTGCTGCTCGGGCTGGCCCGCACCTACGGCACGACGGTCTCGGAGCTGCTCGGGGAGACCCCGGCCGTGGCCGATCCCATCGTACGGGGCGGTGGCCCGGGGGCCCGCGAGTCGGACGGCTGGACCTACTGGCCGGCCGGCGGCTCCGGCCGCGGGATGCAGGCACTGCGCGTGCACGTGCCGCAGAGCCGGGGCGCGGGCGAGCTGGTCCGCGTACATCCCGGTGAGGAGTGGCTGTACGTGCTGCAGGGACGGCTGCGGCTGCACCTGGGGGAGACCGAGCACCTGCTGGAGCCGGGGGACAGCGCGCACTTCGACTCGCTCACCCCGCACCGGATCGGCGCGGCCACCGCCGCCGGGGCCGACCTGCTGTTCGTCCACACCCTGCTCCAGAGCAGCCTCGCCGGGCTGTGCCTGGGCGGCGGGGCAACCGCGCACCACCGATAGCCGAGGAGACGTACCCATGTCCCAGTCAGAGACGCTGCGTTCCGGGGCAGAGCCGACCGAGCCGACCGAGCCGACCGAACCGACCGCCCCGGCCGTCGCGCCGACCGGATCGCGGCGGATGGAGTCGAAGTTCCCCCGCGGTCTCGTCATCAGGCTGATCGCCTACTTGTTCGTGGGCCACCTCTTCGCCTTCTTCGTCTACCTCCTCTTCGTCCTGGGCGCCCGCAACCAGTGATGACGGGGGTCCGCGACTCTGGAAACCTGCAGGTCCTGTCGCTACCCTCCGCGCATGATTTCCACGGTTGTCTGGGGTACCGGCAACGTCGGCCGTTTGGCCATCCGTGCCGTAGAGGCCCATCCGGCGCTGAAATTGGCTGCCGTCATCGTCCACAATCCCGACAAGGTCGGCCGCGACGCCGGCGAACTCGGCGACCTCGACCACGTGGTCGGGGTCGCGGCCACGGACGACGTGGAGGCGGTCCTCGCCGCTCGTCCGCAGGCGGTCGTCTACGCGGCCTCCGGCGACATCCGCCCCGACGACGCCCTCGCCGACATCACCCGGGCCATCAGGGCCGGGGCGGTCGTCGTCAGCCCCGCGCTGTACCCGCTCTACGACCACCGCAACGCCCCGCCGGAGTTCCGCGATCCGGTGACCCTGGCCGTCGCGGAGGGCGGCGGCTCGCTCTTCGCCTCCGGAGTGGACCCGGGCTGGGGCAACGACGTGCTCCCGCTCCTGCTCAGCGGACTCGGGACCCGGATTGACGTCATCCGCTGCCAGGAGATCTTCGACTACTCCACCTACGACCAGCCGGACTCGGTCCGGCTCCTCGTGGGCATGGGCCAGCCCATGGACTTCGAGCCGATGATGCTCATGCCGTCCATCCCGACCATGGTGTGGGGCGGGCAGATACGGATGATGGCCCGCGCCCTGGGGGTCGAGCTGGACGACATCCTGGAGACGGTCGACCGCCGGGCCCTCGATGCCGCCGTGACCACCCGCACGATGGGCGAGTTCGAGGCCGGGACCCAGGGCGCCATCCGCTTCGAGGTGCAGGGCATCGTCGAGGGCAAGCCCCGCATCGTCATCGAGCACGTCACCCGCATCCACCCCTCCTGTGCCCCCGACTGGCCTTCGCCGCCCGACGGAGGCGACGGCGCGCACCGGGTGGTCATCGAGGGCCGCCCGCGCATCGAGGTCACCATCGAGGCGACCGACGAAGGAGAGAACCGCTCCGCGGGCGGGAACGCCACCGCGGTCGGCCGGCTGGTCGGCGCGATCGACTGGCTGGTGGATGCCGAACCGGGACTCTACGACGCCCTGGACATCCCCCTGCGCCCCGCCATCGGCAAACTCGGAAGGAAACAGCCGTGAACATCGACATTCCCGAAGGTCAGCACCCGATCGAATACGTGTGGGGCGACATGGTCCCCGGCATCGGGATGGCCGCTGCCAACTTCTCCCTGTCGGTGTACGCCCACACCACCCTGGGGCTGCGCGAGTTCGAGGCCGCGCGGCTGCGGGTCGCGCAGATCAACGGGTGCATCTTCTGCCTGGACTGGCGTACCGACCGGGACGGGGAGAAGGTCGAGGAGGAGTTCTCCGATGCTGTCACCGACTGGCGCACCACGGACCGCTTCGACGACCGCACCCGGCTGGCGGCGGAGTACGCGGAGCGGTACACGCTGGACCACCACGGGCTCGACGACGAGTTCTGGGACCGGATGACGGCGCACTACAGCCAGTTGGAGATCGTGGAGCTGACGATGAGCATCGGCTCCTGGCTGGCCTTCGGCCGGCTGAACCACGTGCTCGGCCTCGACAGCGTGTGCATGCTGCCGGGCCACTGAGGTGGGTCCGGGGCCGGTCGGCGAATCCGACGGCCCCGGGTTCTCGTACTTCTGCGGTCGCGCGGTCCGCACCGGCCACAGCACTAGAGGTCGGTGGCGATGATCTTCTCGATGTTGCGCTCCGCGAGTGCGGTGATGGTGACGAACGGGTTGACGCTGGTGTTGCCGGGGATCAGCGCGCCGTCGATCACGTACAGGCCGGTGTAGCCGTGCAGACGGCCGTAGTTGTCGGTGGCCTTGCCCAGGACCGCGCCGCCGAGGGGGTGGTAGGTGAGGTGGTCGCCCCAGATCTTGTTGGTGCCGAAGAGGTCGGTCCGGTAGATCGTCCCCTCCTTCGAGTTGATCTTGTCGAAGATGGTCTTGGCCATGTCGATGGACGGCTGCTTCCACGCCGTCTGCCAGTCCAGGTCGACCTTGTTCGCGGCGGCGTTCCAGGAGAACCGGGCGCGGTTCGGGTTCTTGGTGATGGACAGGTAGAAGGAGGCGTACGTCTCGATGCCGGTCGGCAATGGCGCGACCTCGGCGAAGGCGCCGCCCGCGTCCCAGTTGTCGATGCCACCGCAGGGGATGGAGGCCTGGACCTTGCCGGTGGCGTCCCACATGTGGTTGGCGCGGCCGCACATGACGTTGCCGTTGTCTCCCCAGCCCTTGCCGATCTCCTCGTTCAGGTCGGGCAGTGCCCCGGTCGCCTTCAGCCTGACCAGCAGCTTGCTGGTGCCGACGCTGCCGGCCGCGAAGAAGACCCGGTCGGAGGTCACGCTCTTGGTGGCCGTGACGCTGCCGTCGGTGTTCAGCTGCTCGATGGAGACCGTGTAGCCGCCGCCGGAGGCGGGGGAGACCGAGGTGACCCGGTGCAGGGGGGAGATGGTGACCTTGCCCGTGGCCTTGGCGGCCGCGATGTAGGTCTGCTGGAGCGACTTCTTGCCGTGGTTGTTGCCGTAGAGGATTTCCCCGTCCACCGCGGACTTGGGAACGGTGCCGGCCACCTCGGCCTTCATGTAGTCCCAGTCGTACACGTCGGGCACGAAGACGAAGGGGAAGCCGGAGCGCTGGGCGTGCTTGCGGCCGACGCGGGCGAACTGGTAGCAGTCGACGGTCTCGAACCAGTTCGGGTCGACGAGGCCCACTCCGAGCCCGGCGTTGGCCCGCGGGTAGTAGGTGTTGTACATCTCGTCCACGTCCACCGTGGGCAGGATGGCGCCGAAGTTCTGCCGCTTGGGGGTGACGGCCATGCCGCCGTTGACGAGCGAACCGCCGCCGACGCCGCGGCCCTGGTAGACGACGATGCCGCCCATTTCCTCGGCGTCCAGGATGCCCGTGTATTTGGGAACGTCCTTGTCGATCGGGAATCCGAGGAAGTTGCTGAGCGGCGCCTTCGTCCTGGTGCGCAGCCAGTAGGACCGGTAGTCCGGCTTGGTGGTGTTGGCGAAGATCTTGCCGTCGGTGCCCGGGGTGTCCCAGGCCATGCCCATCTCGATCATGTGCACATTGACGCCCGCCTGCGCGAGGCGCAGGGCGGCGACGGAACCTCCGTACCCGGTGCCGATCACCAGGACCGGCACGTGGGCGCCGTTGTCGATCGCACCTGCGGCGGCCACGGCTGCTTGCGCCTGCGCCTGCGTCGGAGCGATCTGACCCGCGAGGGCCACGGCCCCGACAATAGAACTCGTTCTAGCTATGAATCCGCGGCGCGAAATGCCGTTGGAGCCGTTTCGGTGCAGGGGTTTGTCACTCATGTGACGTTCCTCACTCTCGGCGGAATGAGAACGAGTTCTACTGCCGAGTGCGTGTGAAGTCACTACATACGTCTAGGTAACTTTTGGCCGATCACGTAGCAGGAGAGGCCGCTTCCGGGCGCCCTGTCCACCCCAGGACCAGCAGCGAAGCGACCGCCGCGAAGGTGCACCAGGTGGAGGCGAATTCCAGCCTCCACATCGCTGAGCAGGCCAGGGCCCCGACGGCCGGCACCCGGCCGAGTGCCCGCAGGCGCCGGTCGGCGGAGATCAGTAGTGCGCCGAGAGTGGCGAACAAATAGCCCGCAAGAACCAGCGGTGTCCACGGAATATTCACACCGTAGCCAACAATGTGGCCGCGGATCTCGGCGCTCACGGTGCGCGCCGAGCAGCAGGGGAAGCGCGGCGACGGGCAGGTCACGGACCCGTCGCACGCGCATGACGCACACGACCCCGACGGCGGTGATGACCGTAGCCGCCGTCAGATCGGCCGTGGCGCTCCAGCACATGGCGCCACCTCACCCCACGGTCACTGCGCGGTCGGCTGCTGCATGGTCGAGCAGTGGATGCCCCCGCCGCCGCCCATCAGGCGGTCCACGTCGAGCTGGACCACGGTGCGGCCCGGGAAGGCGGCCGCCAGTGCCTGCTTCGCCCCCGCGTCCTTGGCCTGGTCGCCGAACTGCGAGGTGATGACCGCCCCGTTGACCAGGTGGAAATTCAGGTAGGAGTCGACGAAGTCGGGGTTGTCCGAGCGCAGGGTGTCGGGACCGGCCACCGTGAGGACCTGGAGCCGGCGGCCCTTGGCGTCGGTGGCGGCGGACAGGATCGCGAGCTGCTCCCGGGCGTCCTTGGCCCAGATGTCGGTGCGGCCGGCGGGCGGTACCTGCACCATCACCACGCCGGGGCGGACGAACCGGGAGGTGACGTCGATGTGGTCGTCCGTGATGTCCTGGCCCTTGAGCCCCGGGGCCCAGATCATCTTGTCCGCGCCGTAGGCGGCGAGCACCTTGGCTTCCACCTGGGCGCGGCTGAGTCCCGGGTTGCGGTTCTTGTTGACCAGGCTGCTCTCGGTGGCCATCAGGGTGCCGTCGCCGTCGGTCTCCACCGCGCCGCCCTCGCCGGTGAAGGTGGCGGAGGTGAACGGCAACGACTCGCGCGCGGCGAGCAGCTGCGCCACCTTGGCATCCTTGCGGTGGGTCTGCTTGTTGCCCCAGCCGTTGAAGTTGAGGCCGATCGCGTCGGCGGCGCCCGCGCCGTCGCGGCGGAAGACCGCGCCCGTGTCCCGCATCCAGAGGTCGTCCACCGGGATGGTGGAGATGACGGTGACGGTGGACCCGCACCGGGCCCGGGCGGTGGCGGCCGCGCTCTCGTCGGCCGCGCACATCAGCACAGGCTCGTAGCGGGCGACGGTCTTGGCGATCAGGGCGATGTCCTGCTGCACCCCCGCCAGGTCGGGGCCCCAGATCGAGCGGTTGGACGGCCAGGCCATCCAGGTGCGCAGGTGCGGTACGTCGTCGAGCGGCACGGTCATCCGCCGGGCGGCCGCCGTCGCCGGCCCGTCCGGCGAGGCCGGCCCGGCCTGCGCAGGCTGTGTGGCGAGGGTCCCCAGGGCGAGGCCGGCGGCTCCGGCGCCCGCCGAGCGCAGCACGGTTCTGCGGCTTGGGTTCATGTGAACCTCCGAAGGAAGGGTGGGTGAGCGGTACCGGCACTGTGGCATTGACTGAATTTTCAGTCAAGATTTCCCTCCGTCTTCCTCACCGTAGATCTCGTGATAGAGGTCCGCGATGCCACCGCGTCCCCGCTCGGTCTCGGTCTCGATCTCGGCGCGCGGGTGTCCTTGAAGTGGACGTTCTCGATGCCGCGCTCGCACCGAGGTCAGGGTCATGGTGCGGCGGTTCTTGCCGCCGATGGTGACGTCGAGCGGGGCGTGCCGCCGCCGGCCGGGGCGTCGGGGAGGCTGTAGCGCACGGTGACGGCGTCGGCCACGACGGGCACTGCGGCTCCTTCGACTTCCCGGCGACGGGCTCGGAGTTCATGCTTCTCGACCACGGAGGCAACGACGGCGGCGGAACCCCCGGGGCGGATCTCACCGCTCCGCGGCCCGCTGGGGTTCGAGCGGCGGAGCCGTGACCGCGCACTGCGTACGGCACTGCGGGTGCGGGGCCCCGGGCGCGGGGGTGCGTACGGTGGCCCAGGCGAGCGCGGCGCCGACCACCAGCATGCCCGCGCACCAGAGCATGGCCCGCCCGAAGGCGGTGTCGAACAGGTCCGCCGAGAGGTACGCGTCCGGGCCCATCCCGGACAGCAGCGGCAGGGCCGCCACCGCGAGCAGCCCGGCGGCCCGGGCGGCGGCGTTGTTGATGCCGCTGGCCAGGCCGGCCCGCCCGGGGTCCACCGAGGCGAGCACGGTAGCCGTCAGCGGAGCCACCAGGGTCACCATGCCCATCCCCATCACGACCAGCGCGGGCAGCACGTCCCGCAGGTACGAGGCGCCCGGCCCCACGCGCAGCATCAGCAGCATTCCGGCCGCGCACAGCAGCGGTCCGACGGTGAGGGGGATGCGCGGCCCGATCCGCTCCCCGAGCTCCCCCGACCGGGCCGACAGCAGCAGCATCAGGGCGGTGGTCGGCAGCAGCGCGGCCCCGGCGGCCAGCGCCGAGTATCCGCAGACCACCTGCAACTGCAGCACGACGAGGAAGAAGAAGCCGCCGAAGGCCGCGTACACGCACAGGGTGACCAGATTGACGGCCGTGAACTGCCGGGAGGCGAAGATGTCCGGCGGCACCATCGGATCGGCCCGGTGCCGCTGCACGTACACGAATGCGGCACCCAGCAGGACGCCGCCCACGGCCGCCACCGCCACCAGCGCGGCCCCGGAGCGAGCCTCGATCAGCGCATAGGTCAGCAGCGCCAGCGAGGCCGCGCCCAGCACGGCGCCGAGCACGTCGAACCGGCCGTGCGCATGCGGATCCCGCGACTCCGGTACGTGCCGCAGCGCGACCGGCACACACAGCGCGGCCACCGGTACGTTCAGCAGGAACACCCAGCGCCAGCCGGGCCCGTCCACCAGCCAGCCGCCCAGGAACGGCCCCACGGCCGCGCCGACCCCGCCGAGCCCGGACCACAGGCCCACCGCACGGCCCCGGTCGTCGGGGTGGATCGAGCCCTGGATCAGCGCCAGCGAGCCGGGCGTCAGCATCGCGCCGCCGATGCCCTGAAGGGCGCGGGAGGCCACCAGTACCCCGGCGTTCGGGGCGATTCCGCACAGCAGCGAGCCCACCGCGAACCACACCGCACCGAGTACGAAGATCCGGCGCCGCCCGAACCGGTCGCCCAGCGCCCCGCCGACCAGGATCAGCCCGGCCAGGGTCAGCAAGTACGCGTTGACCGTCCATTGCAGGACGGCCAGATCGGCGCCGAGGTCCCGCCCGATCCGGGGAAGGGCCACGTTGACCACGGTCGAGTCGAGCAGCGCCATGCTCGACCCGAGCACGGTGGTCAGCACGATCCAGCGGCCCTGCGCGGTACCGAGCCGCACGTCGGGGGTGGACGCGGGCTTGCCGGGGGTGGACGCGGGCTCGTCGGGGGTTGACGCGGGCTCGCCGGGTGACGCGGTCATGCCTCCAGGCTGGGGTGCGCGGCCGGGAAGGGCCACCGGACGGGGGCGTGGCTCATGAGGCCCTCTTGTAATGGCCATGACTACTCCTTCACCATGACCCGCGCACGTCACGCACTCCCTTCCCGCACAACCTGCACACGGCGTACGAGGAGACCACACGTGGCACAACGCAACAGACGACGATCCTTACGCACGGCGCTCGCCGCGCTCACCTCGCTCCTGCTCCTGCCCCTCGGCGCGGGCATCGCCGCGGCGGCGCCGGAACCGGGCCCGACCCCCGGCGCGGCCGCCGCGCGCAAGATCGAGCCCAAGCTCCGCGCCCAGCTCGACGACTCCGCCAAAGCCGTCTTCTGGGTCTACCTCGACAGCGCCGCCGACCTCGGCTCCGCGGAGAGGCAGCAGACCCGCGCGGCGAAGGCCGAGACGGTGCTGCGGCTCAAGAAGGACCACGCCGCACGCACCCAGGCCGAGGTGATCAAGGCCCTGGACGGTGCGAAGGCCGAGTACACCTCGTACTGGATCGTCAACGCGGTGCGCGTCGTCGGCAGCGAGAAGCTCGCCGGGACCCTCGCCCAGCGCCCCGAGGTCTCCCGGATCGACGCCGACGACAAGGTCACCCTCCCCAAGCCCGCCGAGGGCCGGCGCGAGCAGGTCGGCGCCGACGCGGTCGAGTGGAACATCGACCGGATCAAGGCCCCGCAGGTGTGGGACCAGCTCGGGGTGCGCGGCGAGGGCATCGTCGTCGCCAACATCGACAGCGGCGTGGACTACACGCACCCGGCCGTCAACAACCAGTACCGCGGCAAGAACGCGGACGGGTCGTACGACCACAACTACAACTGGTTCGACCCCGGCGGCGTCTGCCCCACCGCGGCGCCCTGCGACAACAACGACCACGGAACCCACACGATGGGCACCATGGTCGGTGACGACGGCGGGGCCAACAAGACCGGCGTCGCCCCGGGGGCCAAGTGGATCGCGGCCAAGGGCTGCGAGACCGGCTCCTGCTCCGAGGCCTCGCTGCTCGCCTCCGGCCAGTGGATCGTCGCCCCGACCGACCTGAACGGCCAGAACCCGCGTCCCGACCTCGCCCCGCACGTCGTGAACAACTCGTGGGGCAGCGCGGCGCACGACGACTGGTACCAGCAGATCGTCGACGCCTGGCGCGCGGCCGGCATCTTCCCGGCCTTCTCGAACGGCAACTCCGGCCCGAGCTGCGCGACCAGCGGTTCGCCCGGCGACTACGCGAGCTCCTACAGCTCCGGCGCCTTCGACGTCAACGGCGCCATCGCCTCCTTCTCCTCGCGCGGAGCCGGCCCCGGCGGCATCGTCAAGCCGAACATCGCGGCCCCCGGCGTGAACGTGCGCTCCTCCGTCCCGGGCGGCGGGTACGAGTCCTTCTCCGGCACCTCCATGGCCTCGCCGCACACCGCGGCGACCGTGGCGCTGCTCTGGTCCGCCGCCCCCGCCCTCGAGGGGGACATCGCGCAGACCGAGGCGCTGCTCGACGGCACCGCGCAGGACACCGACAGCAGCCAGTGCGGCGGCACCGCCGCCGACAACAACGTCTTCGGCGAGGGCAAGCTCGACGCGCTGGCCGCCGTGACGGGCGCCCCGCGCGGCGCGATCGGCGCCCTCGGCGGCACCGTCCGTTCCGGCTCCGGCGACCCCGTCGCCGGCGTCAAGATCACCGCGGACGGCCCGATCGACCGTACGACGACCACCGCGGCCGACGGCACGTACAGCTTCCGCTCCCTGTCGGTGGGCGCGTACGCCCTGACCGCGTCGAAGTTCGGCTTCGGGCAGCAGACCGCAACGGCCACGGTGACCGAGAACGCCACCGCCACGGGTGACTTCACCCTCGCCCAGGCGGCCTCCGGCAAGCTGACCGGCACGGTCTCCTCGGCCGCAGGACCCGCCGCGGGCGCCGCCGTCACCATCGCGGACACCCCGGTGACCGCGACCGCCGACGCGCAGGGCCGCTTCGAGGTCACGCTGCCGTACGGCACGTACGACGTGAACGCCACCCACTCCTCGCGCTGCCTCACCGGTGGCACGGCCAAGGTCACCGTCGCCGGGGACACCACCGTCGCGGTGAACCTGCCCGAGCGCACGGACGGCTACGGCTACGCCTGCGCCGCCGCGGGCGACCGCCCGTACCCGGCGGGGGACCGGCAGCTCGCCCTGACCGGTGACAACACCACCGAGCGCGTCGAGCTGCCCTTCCCGCTGCCGCTGTACGGCAAGACGTACGGCCAGGCGTGGATCGGCACGAACGGCACGGTCAGCTTCGGCGGCAACAACACCGGTGACATCAACGGGGACATCCCGAGCGCCGGTACGCCGAACGCGGCCCTCTACCCCTTCTGGGACGATCTCGTCGTCGGCGCGGCCGGCAGCGGCTCGGGCGTCTTCACGGCGGTCACCGGCACCGCGCCGCACCGCAGCTACGTGATCGAGTGGCGCGAGGTCGCCCACTGGTCCGCGCAGAACGACAAGTTCTCCTTCTCGGCGGCCATCGGCGAGGACGGCACCGTGACGTACTCCTACAAGGGGACGGGCGGCACCGGCATCAAGGGCGGCTCCACGGCCACCGTGGGCGTCGAGAACGCGACCGGCAGCGACGCCTTCAAGTACTCCTTCAACACCGCGGTCATCACGGACGGCCTGTCCGTCGCCTTCCGGACCACCAAGAGCGGTGTCGTCGCCGGACGCGTCCTCGACGCGAACGACGGCAAGGGCGTCGCGGGCGCCACGGTCACAGTCGGCGCCGGCGACACGGCGGTGTCCGCGACCACGGCCGCGGACGGCGGCTACGTCGTCCAGAGCCCGTCGGGCTCGCGGGCGGTGGCCCTGTCGGCGCCCTCGTACGAGTCCGCCACCGCGACCGTCGACATCAAGCCGGCCGACGTCACGGCGGTGACGCAGTCCCTGCGCACCGGCAAGGTCACGGCCTCCAAGCCCGCCGTGGAGGCGGTCCTCCCGCCGAACCAGAAGCGGACCCGGACCCTGGAACTCACCAACCCCGGGCTGGGCACGGACTTCACGGTGACCGAGGACGCGGCCTGGCTGACGGCCACGCCCGGCAGCGGGAACCTCCCGACGGGCGGCAAGTCCCCGATCACCCTCACGGTGGACACCGCGGGCCTCACCCCGGGGACGGTACTGACGGCCGATCTGAAGATCGCGTCCGCGAGCGGCCGCTCGCCGGTGCTCAGCGTCCCGGTCAAGGTCGTCGTCCCGCGCTACCAGGTCGCCCTGGACGCGGGCTCCGACTACGCGGGCACGGACGTGCTCGGGGACGGCTGGTCCCCTGACCGCAAGTACACGGCCGGCTCGTACGGCTACCAGGGCAGCAGCTCGGTCCAGTCCACCGGCCGCACGATCGCGGGCACGGACGACCAGCGGCTGTTCCGCAACGCCCGCGAGGGCATGTACGAGTACCGCTTCGACAACGTCCCGAACGGGACCTACACGGTGGAGCTGGGCTTCGCGGAGCTCTCCTCCACCAAGCCGAACAAGCGTGTCTTCGACGTCCTGGCGGAGGGTGCGCAGGTCCTGCCCTCCCTGGACATCTCCCTGGAGGCGGGCCCGTACACGGCCGTGAACCGTACGTACACGGTGACGGTCACGGACGGGGTGCTCAACATCCGCTTCGTCACCCACAGCGGCTTCGGCAAGCCCTTGCTGAACACCCTGCGCGTGACGGACCGCCCCGACAAGAGCTAGCCGGACGTCACCCCGCTCCACTCGGATTGTCGTACCGGCAATCGGGTGGCGCGGGGTGACTACGCCGTGCGACGCGCGGCGGACGGCGCACGGAGCGTCGTAGCGTGGCTGAACATGACGCTCCAGAGCGACGACCGGACCGACCCCATCCACGCACTCGTACGGTCCACCGACCCCGGCGCCGCCTGGGCGGTCGGCGGCCCCGACGGGGTGCACGCGTCCTCCGAAGGCGCCGACGCCCCACCCGACCGCACGTACGAGGTGGGCGGGCTCGCGGCCGTGCTGGCGCTGTGGCCCGTCATCGGGACCCTGGTCGAGGCGGGGGAACTGAGCCTGCACACCCCGCTGTCCGCCTACGGCGACGGCCTCGCCGAAGCCGCCCCCGCCGGGACCACCGCCCACCACCTGCTCACCCGGGACACGGCGGCGCCACCGGGCACGCTCACCCGCCTCGCGGAACACCTCACCGGCAGCCCGCTCGCCCAGTGCGCCGCCGACCGGATCTGGACCCCGCTCGGCATGACCCGGACCCGCTTCGCCGCCGACGGCACCCTGCACGCGCCCCTCGCCGACCTCGTCCGCTTCGCGCACCACCTGCTCTCCCCGGCGGAGCGCCCCATCACCCGCTCCTGGACCGCCGACTCGCTGCGCATCCGCACCGGCGAGCTCACCCCCGCCCGCGGCCTCCTCTGGCACCCGGCCCCGCACGGCGCCTGGTCCCACGGCGACACCCCGGCCCTGTGGATCGCCCCCCGCCACCACCGCTGGGCCCTCCTCCTCCCCACCCGCCCCCCCGGCCCGCTCCGCAAGACCTTCCGCGACGCGGCGCTCTTCGCGACTGCCTATCCTTGAGCCCCAGTTGACGTGTCGAGGCGTCGGCGCGACCAGGGGAGCCGTGGCTCCGAATGAGGAAGACGCGCCGGCGGGACCGCGACGTACCCGGCCCGCAAAGTCCCTGGGACGAGATCGCCCCCGGGCTCTGGATGGGCGGCCACTACTGGACCGATGCCGCCGGCGAGCTGCGCCCCGTCGTGGTCGAGGACGAGTTCGACCTCGTCATCAGCCTCTTCACCCGCTCCGGTCACGGGCCCGGCCCGCGTGCGGAGCACGTCGTCGGTGAAGTGCCCGACGCCGCGCTCACGGCCGATCAGCTCCGTACGGTCCAGCGGCTCGCCCGGGCCGCCTCGCTCGGCCTCGACTCCGGGCTCGTCATCCTGGTGCGCTGCCATTCCGGGTACAACCGGTCCGGGCTCGTCGTCGCCCAGTGCCTCGTCGAGCGTGGACTCCCGGCCGCCGAGGCGATCGCGCTCGTGCGCCGCCGGCGCTCCCCGTGGGCCCTGCACAACGAGACCTTCGCCGCTTATCTCGCCGCCGGACTGGACACGGCCGCCCTGCTCGCGGAGCTCGACCCCCTGCCGTAGTCCTCGGGGCGCGCGCCCCGCGGGAGCGACGTACGGTGATCCCGATGTCACCGAACGTCGTCCACGGCTGCGCGGAGGTACCCCGATGCGTACGGTCCACGAGGCCGCTCTCGACCCCCTGCGAAGCGGTTCCGGCGCCCGGGGCGGCGGCGGGCGGGCCGAGGCCGTGCGCTTCGCCGCCACCCACACCCTGCCCGTCCTCGTCCGCGGCTTCGTGAGCGGCGGCGCCCGGGGCCAAGGCACGCACCCCTGCGCCGCCCCCGCCCGGCCGCGCTGGTCCGCCGCCGCGCTGCGTGCGCTGCGGGAACGGCACGGGAGCGCGCCCGTCCAGGTACGCGGCCCCGCCGGGACCGCACTGCTCCTGCTGGACCCGCAGGACCTGCGCCGCTTCCACACCGAACCGTCCGGCGAGCCCCGTGGGGCACGCCGGTGGATCCACGACGAGGTACTGGCCGCCGAGGCCCCCGTGCACCCCTCCTGCGGGCCCTTCCTGGCCGCCGTCGCCGCCGAGGCCCCGCTCCTGACGGCCGCCGGCAGCCTCGAACTCACCCGCGCCCGCCACACCGTGGCCCGCATCGGGCGGCGCATCGTGCTCGGCGACGCCGCCGCCGGCGACGAGGAACTCACCTCCCTGCTCGGCCAGCTGCGCGGCGGCCGCGCCCGCAACGCCCGTACCGTCCGGACCCTGCACGACAAGGCCGTGGCCCGGATCCGGCAGTACGCCGCGCAGGCCGCCCCGCACACCCTCGTCGGCCGGGCCGCCCGCCACGGCGACCCCGTCGGCCCCGCCCAGGACTGGCTGGCGGCCATGGACGCCGTCCCCGCGACCCTGCTGCGCACCCTGCTGCTCCTCGGCGCCCACCCCGCCGAGCAGGACGCGGCCGCCGCCGAAGCCGGAGGCGGAGCCTGCGATGCCCGCGCCGAACTGCCCCGGCTGCGGGCCTGCGTACGGGAGTCGCTGCGGCTCTTCCCGGTGGTGCCCGACCTGGTCCGCGTCACCCGTACCGAGACCGAGTGGCAGGGCGAGCGCCACCCGCCGGGCACCACCCTCCTGGCGCCCGCAGCCTTCCATCAGCGGGATCCGGAGCACGTACCGGCCGCGCACGTCTTCGTACCGGGCCGCTGGAAGGCCCCCGCATCCGACCACGACATGCGGATGGCCCCCTTCGGCCACGGCGCGGGCCGCTGCCCCGGCAGCCGGCTCGGGCTGCTGCTCACCTCCGCGCTCTGCGCCGAGGTGCTGCGCGGCCACCGCGTCGAGTCGGCCCGGCCGGTTCTCAACCCGACGGGCCCGCTGCCCATGACGCTGGACCCGCAGGGCATCCGGCTCCTGCTCGGCCACCGCTGACCGCCCGCCGCCCCCGCTGACCGCCGCCCCCGAAACCCCGATGCAAGGCGAGGAAGCCATGTCCGACGCCGTGACCTCCGCGTCCACCGACCCGGACGTCGCCCTGTTGGGCGCCGTGTGCCGCGAGCTCGCCGAGGCCGCCGACGCCGTCGGCGAAGCCGCCCGGCACGCCTCCGCACTGGCGCTCGGCGCCCGCCTGCCCGCAGCCGCCCTCGCCCGGGGCGGGCGCCGCAGACCCGCCTGGCGCACCTTGCTGCGCACGCTCACCGACCCGGCGGGCCTGGGCTGGGCCCCGCGTGGCCGGGGAGTCGCGGCGGCGGGCCGGCTCGCCGGGATCCTCACCGGCCGGGAGAGCCTCGCCGTCAGCATCGCCGTGTGCGGGCTCAAGGCCCGGATCCGGGCCGCGAGCGCCGGCCGCCCCGAGCTGGCGGCGCACCCGGACGCCGCCGCCGTCTTCAAGGCCGTCGAGGAGGACCGGCAGGGCGAGGCCGTCCGCGCGTTCCGCGCGCTCATGCGCAGCCGGGGCTCCGCGTACGCCTTCGCGTTGCTCTCCCCGGCCTTCGCCGACCTGCTCGCCTGGCACGCGCTGACCGACGAGAACCCGTTCAACGACCACGCCGGCTGGCAGGTGGCCACCGGCCGGGTCATGACCGCGGACCCGCTCCTCGGGTTCGGCGCCGCCTGCCTGGCCTTCTTCGACCGCGGCCCGGGCCGCGGCGAGCCCGCCCCGCCGTCGCCCGCCCGGAGGGTCGCTGCCACCGTCGTCCTGGCCGCGGCGCCCGCCCCCGCCCCCGCCCCCGCGCCCACCCGGCCCCCCGTTCAGGCGCCCGCCTCGGCGCTGCGCTCGCACGCCGCCGGTCTGCGCTCGCACGCCGTACGGCTGCGCGCGGCCGTGGTCCACCTGCGCTGGCCGGGTCCGAAGGGCGAGGCGTTCCGCAGCGAGGTGCGCGGCTTCGCCGACCGCTGCGCCGTCGCCGCGAACGGCTTCGCGCTGGCCGCGAACCAGCTCGACGCGGCCGGGTCGCCGTAAGGGCAACGCCACGCGAGGATGGATGCGGAGGCGACGTCCATGACGCACACCGACACTCGGAGCGTACTGATCGCGGGCGCCGGCCCGGTCGGCCTCACCGCGGCGGTGGAGTTGAGCCGTCGCGGCGTGGACTGCCGCCTGGTCGACCGGCTCCCGGCGCGGCTGCCGTACGCGAAGGCCGTCGGCATCATGCCCCGCACCCTGGAGATCTGGGACCGGATGGGCCTGATCCGTACCGCCCTGGAAGCCGCCGTTCCGATGCTCGGGCAACTGGTGTACGTGAACGGCGTCGAGCAGCCGCGGATGGACATGCCGCTCCCGGCCGAGGTGCCGTACGGCTTCGCCGCACTGCCGCAGTACGAGACGGAGCGGATCCTGGAGGAGCACCTGGCCCGCTTCGGGGCGCGGATCGAACGCGGCACCGAGCTCGTCTCCTTCACCCAGGACGCCACCGGCGTCACCAGCCTGCTGACGACGGCCTCCGGGGCGCAGGAGGAGGTCCGTTCCGCGTTCCTGGTGGGCTGCGACGGGGCGCACAGCGCGGTCCGCAAGGGGCTCGGGCTCACCTTCGAGGGCGGCGCCTTCCCCGAGGAGTACATGCTGGCGGACGTGCAGGTCGACTGGGACATGCCGCGCGGCTACGGCGTACGGGCCATGCACCGCGACGCGGACGGTGTCGTCGACGACGTGCTGGTGTTCATCCCGCTGCCCGGCCCCGGCCGGTACCGGGTGTCGATGCTGGTCGCCCCCGAGCTGTCCGTCCGCGGCGGGCAGGACGGCGCGGCCGCGGACGGCATCGCCCACGGGCTGGACACGGGCCGCGGCCCCGAACTGGCCGACATCCAAAAGGTGCTCGACCGTCTGTCGCCGCAGCCGACCCTCGCCTCCGCGCTGCGCTGGTCCTCCGTGTTCCGCATCAGCCACCGCATCGTGGACCGGTACGGGCAGGGGCGGGTCTTCGTCGCCGGGGACGCGGCGCACATCCACCCGCCGACGGGCGCGCAGGGCATGAACACCGGGATCCAGGACGCGTACAACCTGGCCTGGAAGCTGGCGCTCGCCGTCGGGGGCGCCGCCCATCCGCAGCTGACGGCGAGCTACGACGCGGAACGCCGGCCGGTCGGCGAGGAGGTCGTCGGCCGCACCGTCCGGCACGCGACGCAAGGCGGCGTACAGGCCGATCCGGCGGACGCGGCGGTGATGACGATGCGGGAGGCGCAACTCCTCGTCGGCTACCGCGGCAGCCCGATCGTGGGCCCGGTCGCGGGGGTCGCGCCGCAGGGCCCGCAGGCCGGTGACCGGGCACCGGACTGCGAGGGACTGAGCGGCGCCGTCAGCACCTACCCGCTCCGGCTCCACGACCTGCTGCGCGACCGCGACGGCCATGTGCTGCTGCTCTACGCGGACCAGGCCGGGGCGGTGGGATCCGTCGAACTGGCCGCCACGGCCCGGGCCTTGTCGGGCGGCCGGGTGGAGACCTGCGTCCTGCTCGCCGACGGCGCACCGGACGGGTCCGCGGGGCCGCTTCCCGTGTACCGGGACGCCCGCGGGGAGTTCGGCAGGATCTACCGGCCGCAGGGCCCGACCCTGTTCGCGGTGCGCCCGGACGGCTATCTGGGGGCCCGCTCCTCCCCGCCGACGTCCGCTGCCTTGGCGGCGTACCTGGCGGAGACCTTCGGCGAGGTGCCGGCCACAGCACTAGAGGACCAGTGACAGCAGGAGCACGAAGCCCAGGCCGACCACCGAGATGATGGTCTCCATCACCGACCAGGTCTTGAGGGTCTGGCCGACCGTCATGCCGAAGTACTCCTTGACCAGCCAGAATCCCGCGTCGTTCACATGGCTGAAGAAGAGTGAGCCCGCGCCGATGGCGAGCACCAGCAGGGCGGTCTCCGTCGTGGACATGCCCGCGGCGAGGGGTGCGACGAGACCGGCCGCCGAGATGGTGGCGACCGTCGCCGAGCCCGTGGCCAGCCGGATGGCCACCGCGATCAGCCAGGCCAACAGCAGGGCCGGGACGGCCCAGTTCTCCGACAGGTCCAGGATCATCCCGCCCACGCCCGCGTCGATCAGGGTCTGCTTGAAGCCGCCGCCCGCGCCCACGATCAGCAGGATGCCCGCGATCGGAGCCAGGGACTTCTCCACCGTCGAGGACAGTCGCGCCCGGGTGAATCCGGCGGCCCGGCCGAGGGTGAACATGCCCACGAGCACGGCCGCGAGCAGGGCGATCAGCGGGGAGCCGGCGACGTCCGTGACCTTCTGCACCGCGTTGGCCGGGTCGTCGACCACGATGTCGACCAGGGCCTTGACCAGCATCAAGGCGACGGGCAGCAGTACGGTGAAGACCGTCGCCCCGAACCGCGGGCGGTGCTCCAGCTCTGCCGACGGCCGCTGCGTGATCATGTCCTCCGGCGCCGGGATGTCGACCCACCGGGCCGCGTACCGGGAGAACAGCGGACCGGCGATCACCACGGTCGGGATCGCGACGAGCACGCCCAGCGCGAGGGTGACGCCCAGGTTGGCGTGGAGCGCGTCGATGGCGACCAGGGGGCCGGGGTGCGGCGGGACCAGCCCGTGCATCACCGACAGGCCGGCGAGCGCCGGGATGCCGATCCGCATCAGCGAGTAGTTGCCCCGCTTGGCGACCAGCAGCACCACCGGGATCAGCAGCACGATGCCGACCTCGAAGAAGAGCGGGAGTCCGATCACGGAGGCGATGAGCACCATCGCCCAGGGCATGGCCCGGCCCTTGGCGCGGGCGAGGATCGTGTCCACGATCTCGTCGGCCCCGCCCGAGTCCGCGAGCAGCTTCCCGAGTATCGCGCCGAGCGCGATCAGTACGCCCACCCCGGCGACGGTCGCGCCGAGCCCGGCGGTGAAGCTGGCGATGGTCTTGGCGAGCGGCGCGCCCGCGAACACCCCGAGGGCGAGCGAGCCGAGCGTCAGCGCCAGGAAGGCGTGGAGCTTGAAACGGGTGATGAGCAGGACGATGACGGCGATGCCCGCGAGGACGGCGATGCCCAACTGGGTGGTGCCTGCCGAGGTGATCGGTTCGGTCGCGGCCGCTGCCAGTGTCTCGACGCTGAGACCGGTCACGGTGGTTCCTTCGTTCTCGTTCGGTCTTGGGTGAGGGCTGTCAGGGTGTGAGGAGCCGGCGCAGGGCCGCCAGCGCCCGCTCGGTGATCTCTTCCGGGGTCCCCGACACGTCCACGGCGACGCCGGCTTCGTCTGGCTGGAGCGGCTCGAGCGTCGCGAACTGCGAATCCAGCAGTGTCGTGGGCATGAAGTGGCCCCGGCGGGCCGCCATCCGCTTCTCGATCAGCGGGCGCTCACCGGTGAGGTGCACGAACACCGCGCCCGGAGCGGTGGCGCGCAGCCGGTCGCGGTAGGCGCGCTTGAGCGAGGAGGCCGAAACCACTCCGCCGCGGGCCCCGGCCCGGTTGCGGATCCATTCGCCGATGGCGTCGAGCCAGGGCCCGCGGTCCGCGTCGTCCAGCGGGGTTCCGGCGGACATCTTGGCCACGTTGGCCGCCGGGTGGAAGGCGTCGCCCTCCGCGTACGGGATGCCGAGCGCGTCCGCGAGCAGTGCGCCCACGGTCGTCTTGCCCGTGCCGGCCACGCCCA
The DNA here is from genome assembly GCF_042736725.1 of Streptomyces sp. NPDC060028. NCBI lineage: Bacteria > Bacillati > Actinomycetota > Actinomycetes > Kitasatosporales > Streptomycetaceae > Streptomyces > Streptomyces sp. NPDC060028. The sequence continues at coordinate 125,489 of NZ_JBHWVJ010000003.1, forward strand.
TCACCACAATGACGCGCATCACCGCGCACCTCGCTGTCCTCGTCGACCTCGGTTCGTGCGGGCACCACTGAAGCCCATTAAGTAGTACTTATTCAAGAGGTTGGTCAGAAAAAATCACATCTTTTGTTCGATCGGGCGGTCACCGTACGCTTACGCCATGACCACAGAAGGCAGTCCTGTGCAGGGGCTTCACTCCCGCGTGCTGGACACCCTCGGCCTCGCCATCACGGCGGGCGCGCATCCGCCGGGCAGCGTGCTGCGCACCGACGAGATCGCCGAGGAGTTCGAGGCCTCCCGCACGGTGGTCAGGGAGGTGGTCCGGGTCCTGGAATCGATGCACCTGGTCGAGTCGCGGCGCCGAGTCGGCGTCACCGTGCGCCCCACCGAGGAGTGGAACGTCTACGACCCGCGCGTCATCCGCTGGCGCCTCGCCGGGAGCGACCGGCCGCGCCAGCTGCGCTCCCTCACCGTGCTGCGCTCCGCGATCGAGCCCGTCGCGGCCGGGCTCGCCGCCGCCCGGGCCACCCCCGAGCAGTGCGCCGCGCTGACGGAGGCGGCCCTCGGCATGGTCCGCACCTCGCGCGGCCACCAACTGGAGGGCTACCTCCGGCACGACATCGCCTTCCACCGGATCGTGCTCGACGCTTCCGGCAACGAGATGTTCGCCCGGCTCGGCGACGTGGTGGCCGAGGTCCTGACCGGCCGCACCGAGCACGAGGTGATGTTCCACGACCCCGATCCCGCCGCCGTCACCCTGCACGTACAGGTGGCCGAGGCCGTACGGGAGGGGGACGCGGCCCGCGCGCAGGCGCTGACCCGGCGGATCGCGGCCGGCGCGCTTGAGGAGCTCGACGTCCTCGCTCCGTAGGGACCGGCCGACCGGCCGGCCGACCCGCAGGCCGAGCGACCGGGCGACCGGCCCGGCTACGGGGTGTCGGAGAAGCCCGCGAAGTAGCCCGCCGCCATGTCCTCGGCGCCGTGGCCCTGGGCGTCGGCCCGCTCGAAGCGGGCCCGGGCGGCGACCGCCAGGTCCACCGCGACGCCTGCCGCGCCGGCGGCCTCGGCGATGAGGGCGGTGTCCTTCGCCGCGCCGCGGACCGTGAAGTTCGGGGCGAAGTCCCGGTCCAGGACCGCCCGCATCTTGGCCTGGAGGTACGGGCTGTCCATCGGGCCGCCGGTCACCGCCTGCGCGAAGAGCTCCGGGTCCACCCCGAGGCCCTCCGCCAGCGCCAGGGCCTCGCCGACCGCCGCAGTCACCGTGATCGCGTACCCGACGGTCGCCAGCTTCAGCCGGGTCGCCGCGCCCGCCTCGTCCCCGACGCGCACGATCCTGCTGCCGACGGCGTCGAAGACGGGGTCCAGCCGTGGCTCCGCCGGCCCCGAGACCAGCACCACCAGGGTCCCCGCCTCGGCGGGCTGCCGGGTGCCCTGGACCGGGGCGTCCACGAAGACGAGCCCCTGCTCCCGGGCGAATCCGCCCAGTTCGTCGAGCGCGGCCACGCCGACCGTGCCCATCTGGGCCCACACCTGCCCGGCGCGCAGCCCCGGTACGGCCGCGGTCATGGCCCGGGCCACCGCGGCCCCGTCGTTGAGCATGGTGAGCACCACCTCGGCCCCGGCCACCGCCTCGGCCGGCGTGTCCGCGACCACCGCCCCCTCGGCGGCCAGCGAAGCCGCCTTCTCCCGGGTCCGGTTCCACACCCGTAGCCCGTGCCCGGCTCGGAGCAGGTTCCGGGCCATCCCCGAGCCCATGATCCCGGTCCCCAGCAGCGCGACTGCGCTCACGGCGTCACTTCCCTTCCGGAAGAGTCCAGTACGCCCAGTGTCGACTGCCGGACCCGGCAAGGGGGTTCAACTCGCGATGGCCGGCGGGGCCTTCGCGCCGACGGGGATGGCCGCGTCCGCGTTACGAGGCGTACGCCTCCAGCTCGGACAGCTGGCCCGCGGGCCAGCCGGTGTTGGCGGTGAAGACCAGGCGCAGATAGCGCGCGCTCCGGCGGCGGGCAGCGAGACGGTGACGGTGTTGGTCCCCTCCGTGAAGGTGTAACCGGCAGAGGCCTTCAGCGTCGACCAGCCGGTGTTGTCGCCCGATCCGAGTACGGACAGGGTCTGGGTACGGGTGCCCCATGCGGGCGGGAGCTTCAGCACCAGGCGGCCGACGGTCCGCTCGGCGGCGAGGTTGGAGTTCGCCGGAGGTGTCGTCGGAGGCGTCGTAGGGGGAGTGGTCGGCGGGGTCGTCGGGCCGCCGTCGGGCGCGTAGACCTCGAACTCCGAGACCTGGCCCGCCGCCCAGCCGGTGTTTCCGGTGATGTTCAGCCGGACGTAACGGGCGGAGGCCGCGTCGAAGGTGAGCGTCGCGCTGTTGCCCGACGCGGGGTTGAAGGTGACCGCGGCGGAGCCCTTCAGGGTGGACCAGGTGTCGTTGTCGGCGGAGCCGAGGACCGAGAGGGTCTCAGTGCGCGTCGCCCAGTCCGTGGACGGCGGCAGCCAGGTTGCCGGTCGGAGGGGTCGTGGGAGGCGTGGTGCCGCCGCCGGAGGGCACGCCGCCGTTGGTCCACACCGGCGCCGGCCACACGCCCGAGCAGGTCTGGCCGGTGTTCCAGCCGGAGTTGCCGCCGCCGTCGGTGATCTGGAGCCCGGTGCCGATGCAGTTGTGGACCGGGGTCGCTGCCTGCGCGATGTTCTTCGCGGTGACGTTGGTGAGCTTCATCGCGATGCCGGCCTGGGCCTGGATGGCGTAGGTCCCGGCGCCGTCGATGGTGACGTCTGTTCGTTGAGGCCGGAGAACCAGATCGCGCCGACGCCGAAGTTCCAGTTGAAGTCGCTGTTCCCGGCCCGGATCAGGGTGTTGCGCGCGGCGGTGATGGTACCCGCGACCGCGGTGCCCTTGCCGGAGTTCACCCCCGGGTAGCGGTTGGCGATGTGCAGCCCGCCGCCGTTGCTGACGGTGTCGGACATGACGTTGTCCGAGAGGGTGAAGTCCCTGCCGCCGTACGTGACGATGTTGTTGGCCAGGATCGGCAGGACGACCGTGTTGTGGTCGAAGCTGATGTCGGTGTTCGGCCTGTCCAGGGGCCAGGAAGCGAGTCCGTCGTCACCGGAGCTGCGCACGAAGGTGTTGGTGACGCGCGAATTCGTGACACCGGTGTGGAAGTTCACGCCATCGGCCGTCATGTCGAGGAACCGGCTGTTCTTGATGGTGAAGCGGTCCATCGGGCCGTCCATCCACGCGGCGACCTTGACGTGCTGGACCCACAGGTTGTCCACCGTCGAGTCCGACATCGCGCCGCCGATGGCGTTGACCTGGTCGTCGTCGATCCGCTCGCGGATGTCGCCGATGATCGCGAAGTCCTTCAGCGTCACGTTTCTGCTCGGCCCGTTCGCCTCGTGCGCCCGTACCGGGCCGGTGTAGCCGCCACCGGGGACGTACTTGCCGTAAAAGCCGGCCGCGCGGTTGCGGTTCACCGCGTCACGCCCGCCGAAGACCCTGTGCCAGGGGCCCGCGCCCTGGACGGTGACCCCGTCCACCACGACGTGGTCGTAGAGCGTGTAGTTGCCCGGAGGGACGGAGACCGTCTTGCCCTGGGCGTGTCCGGCGTCGACCGCGGCCTGCATCCGGGCGGTGGAATCGGTGGCGCCGGTGGGGTCGGCGCCGAAGTCCGCCACCGCGTCGAGCGCGCCGGCCGGCCTGGCGGTGGCCGGGGCCGTAGTAACGGTCGGGGCCTGCGAGCGTGCCGTTGGAGGCCGCGTACTCCGCCTCCGACTCCGTGAACGGCACGGCCGCGCCGCGCCCCGGTATGCCGATGGGCGAAGGGGCGGGCACCCCGGCGGCGTACGCGGCGGGGGCGCTGCCGAGGGTCAGCGCGGTCAGGGCCAGGGCCAGGAAGACGGCGGCGCCGCGCCGTCTGATCCCGTGGACCTGCTCGGGGGTCGGGGCGTGGCTTTGCGGCAGATGTGACACGGGCACGCACGTCCTTGCGGCTCGATCGGCGGGGGAGTGAGTCGGCTCAACGCAGGAGGCTACGACTCCGATGGAAGGAAGTTTATGAACCGACGCAAGAACCAGACGTGAGTCCGCAATATATGCGTAGCGTGACGTCTATCGGTTCCGCGCCGCCGAAAATCGGAGCATCCGCCGCTGCCGGTCCAGCGGGACCGCGACCCGGTTCCGGTCCCCATACGGGGTGAGTACGGCTACTCATGCCCGCGAAGCCGCCCGGCCCGACCATGGACAGCACCACCGCATCACCGCAGCGCCACCCGAACGGGGCCGTCCATGCTCAGCCGAATCGCCGCCGCCGTCCTGCCCGCCGTCGGGAGGCTGACGGTCACCGCCGACGCCGTGGCGCGGCCCGCCGCCGGCAGCATCATCGTCGCCAACCACACCTCGCTCGCCGACCCCGTCGTGGTGGTCGCGGCCCTGCGGCGGTACGGGATCGAACCCGTCATCCTGGCCACCGGAGGCCTTTGGCGGGTGCCCCTGCTCGGGGCCGCGCTGCGCCGCGACGGGCACATCGCCGTCCACCGCGGCACCTCCCGCGCCCGCGAGTCCCTGGACGCCGCGGCCGCGGTCCTCGCCGCCGGCCACAGTGTGCTCATCTACGGCGAAGGCCGACTGCCGGGCCGCCTCGACTCGGGGGAGTCCGCCCCCGGACCCTTCCGTAGCGGGCTCGCCCGGCTCGCGGCCGCGACGGGAGCCCCCCTCGTGCCCGTCGGCCAGGCCGGCGCCCGCCGACTGTGCTCCGGCAGCCGGGGCAAGCAGCTCGCCGGAGCCGTCACCGCCCCGCTGCGGCGGCCCCGCCTGCACGTCCACATCGGCGCACCGCTCCACCTCCCCGACCGGGTGCCGCAGGCCACGGACCGGGCCCGCTCGGCGGTCACCGCGGCGTGGCGGACCGCGGTGCTCGCCCTGTCCGAGCCCGGTCAGGAGCCGCCGAGGGCGCGGGATCGGTAACCGGCGATCTTCGCGGGGTTCCCGCAGCGTTCCACCGAGCACCAGCGGCGTCCGGCTGAGCGAGCCTCAGCGGGTGGCGTGCGGAAGGTACACGGAGGTGGCCGCCGACCCGTCGGCGTCCGTGTCGATGAAGTACACCATCAGCGGGGTGCTGCCGGTCGGCCCGCCGGCCGTCGCGCGCAGCCGGTAGCGCTCCACGCGCACGGCCTCGCGGGCGAGCGGGGCACCCCCCGTGTACATGGACTCGGGCTCGTGGTCGTTGGCGATGCGCAGTGCGGCCGCTTTCCAGGTGCCCGAGGGCGCGTCGAAGTGCTCCAGGGCGAAGCCCGGCCCGCTGCCCGGCGCGTCGCCGGGTTCGCCGACGAGGAACTCCATCTGGAAGGCGACCCGCAGGTGCCCGTACGCGGCGGAGTTCCCGTTCCGCAGGGTGACGGTGAACTCCTGTGCGGCCCCGCCCCGTACCAGGGCGAGCCCCCCGCCCCGGGTGTCGACCGACGCCTGCAACCGGGTCGGAGCGGGCGGCGGGGCCGCGGCCGGCGGCTGGGGCGCGGAGGATGAGACGGCAGCCGCGGGGGTGGCGGACGCGGAGGCCGAAGCCGAAGCCGAAGCCGAAGCGGAAGCCGACGGTGGAGGCGACACCGAAGCCGACGCGGAAGGCGCCGTCGAAGCCGACGGCGAGACGGTCGCCGACGCCTTCGCAGCGGTCCCGTCCTCGTCCTCGCACCCGGTGGACCCGGCGAGCAGGACGGCGGCCACGGCCACGGCGGACAGGACCCGGCCGGGTCTGGCAGGTGCAGGCATGAGCGGGTCCCCCGAGGTCGGCTGTCGCAAGAACGTAGCAAGCAGCCGACCCACGGACGAGTTCGGGCGGGCGTCGGGGCGGAGACGGTTCGGTCACGGGTCAGGCGTGCAGGGTCGCCTCCAGCACCGTCACCGCGTGCCCGGACAGATGGACGCGGTCACCGTGGAGCGAGGTGGCGACCAGGCCGGTCCGAGCCGATGCCTGCAGGCCCGTGACCCCGTCGGGGCGGCCCAGCCGCGCCGACCAGTAGGGGGCCAGAGCGGTGTGCGCACTGCCGGTGACCGGGTCCTCGGGGATGCCCTCGGCGGGGGAGAAGAAGCGGGACACGAAGTCGTACTCCAGCCCCGCCGAGGCGGCCGGCGCGGTGACGATGACCCCGCGCAGCCCCTCACGACGGGTCAGCGCGGCCACCGCCCCGAGGTCCGGCCGCACCGCCCGGACGGCCGCCTCGTCGGGCAGCACCGTGAGCAGGTCGCCCAGGGCGCCCGTACGGTAAGCGGCTTGGGGCCGCACCCCGAGGGCTTCGGCCAGTCCCGCCGGTACGGGCACCTCGGTGGGCGGTGCGGCGGGGAAGTCCAGGGTGATGGACCCGTCGTCCTCGCCCCGGGCGGTGAGGACGCCGCTGAACCTGCTGTGGAACCTCACCGGTCCGGTCAGCAGCCCCTCACGGCGCAGTGTGTGGGCCGTGGCCAAAGTGGCATGGCCGCACAGATTGGTCTCGACGAGCGGAGTGAACCACCGGATCTCCCAGTCGGTCCCCTCCACCATCTCCCCGCCGCTTTCCACCCCGGCCGGGAGGGGCAGGGCGAAGGCGGTCTCCGAGTGGTTCAGCTCGGCCGCGACCTGCCGCAACCGGGAGTCGTCCGGCCACTGTCCGGCGGGGAGCAGACAGACGCCGGCGGGGTTTCCGGCGAAGGGGCTCGTGGTGAAGGCGTCTACGATCTGGATGCGCATGCGGCGAAGGTACCGAGGCCAATCATGTCCGCGGCAAGGCCAATTCCATGAAAGTGGACTACCCCGATGCGCCCGCCGTCCGGTGTCAGACCAGCGGCTTCTCGAAGTTGAAGGCGGTCACTGCCATCCGCTCACGGAAGTAGAAGCGGTGGGCGTCGGTCCGCTGGGTGCCGGAGTCGAGCGTCAGCGCGGTGCAGCCGGCCGCCCGGGCGTGCCGCTCCAGGTGTGCGAGCAGCGCGTGGCCCACACCCGTGGAGCGGGAGGCGGCGGCGGTGACGAGGTCGTCGACGTAGAGCTTGCGGATCAGGTAGGTGTTGGCGACGATCCGCCAGCCGGCCGCGCCGACGCACACGCCGGCGTCGTCGTAGGCGGCGGTGAAGCGCAGCCCCTGGCCGTGCCCCTCCTCCAGGATCCGCAGGAACAGCTCCTCGTCGAGGTGGGTGCGCAGCTCCAGCAGTACGGGGAGCAGGTCGCCGGTCAGCCGGGGGTCGCCGGGCTCAAGGTCGATGATCTTCATGGCGTCAGCCTAATGTGCCCGTGCGGGGTGGCCGGGCCCGTGGTGGGCGTCGGCCAATCGGCTTGGTGTTGAGCGCGCCCGGCCGTGCTGCGGGACAGCGCGCGGACTCCTCTCTAGGTTCGGGGATGCCCCCTCCCTCCGCGAAAGGTGCATCCATGCGTTCCGTGCGTTCCGTGCTCACCGTCCTGGCCGTCGGCGCCATCGTCCTCGGTGGCGCGTCCGCGGCCGTTGCCGACGTGACCGTCAACGCCCCGGCCGAGAACTCGTACGTGATCGTCTTCGGCGACTGGTCCCAGTTCGCCCTCGACGACATCTTCAACGCGGGCCACGACAACATGGTCGGCTCCAACAACTGAGCCCTCGCGGCGGCCCCCGCCCCTCCGGCAGCCGCTGCCGGAGGGCCGGGTCGCCGCGTCCAGCGGGTTGGGGCGGGACTCTTCCAGGCCTCCGGTCCCGAGCCGTACTCGGCGTCGGTCAGCAGGCAGGACTCCAGGAGCCGCGCCAGGCCCTGCCGGTCGAGGCCCGGCGAGGTGAAGACGAGGTGCTGGCAGCAGTCGCCGTGCTCGGGGTGCCAGTCCAGCGATGCGGCCGCCCTGCGCATGGGCGGCACCAACTCCCAGGCGGCGTCCGGCAGCCAGGGCCCGGCATTCTCCACGCACAGGGCCCCGCCCGCGGCGTCCCAGGCGGTGCGGCGGCCGTCCTCGACCGAGGCCGAGCGCCGCACCGCCTGGGCACAGCTGCGCGGGCAGCCCCGCGACGCCAGCGCGACCCGGGTGCGCAACCGCGACGGTGTGGACGGCCGCCCCCGCGGGTCTCTGCGCAGGTTCGGGCTCTCGCGGGTCCGGATACGCGAGCAGGCCCACGCCGGACACCTCCCCGGAGTCACCAAGTCGTCCTGGTAGCACCCGCGTACCACCCGGGAATGCAGGCGGGCCCCCCCCCCCGGGGGGGGGGGGGCCCCCCCCCCCCCCGCCGCCGGACGGGGACCCCGCGCCACCCGCCCCGGGCCCCGCGGGGGGGGGGGGGGGCCGCCCCCCGGGGCG